>JADGPN010000377.1 GCA_017882465.1 Solirubrobacteraceae bacterium | reverse complement strand
GCGCAGCCAGCGAGCGTGTCGGCGCCGGCGTGGAGGCGAGCGCGAGCTCCTCGAACGGGTCGCGATCATCGTCGGCTGTGTCCTCGTCAGCGTTGGCTGGCGAGGCGCTGTCGTGATCGCATGAGCTGCCTGTCGCGTGTGCGGCTTGGCGCTCCTGGTCGGCTAGCTTGACGTCGGCGAGCTGCTGCGTGGCTGCTGGCTGGGTTCTGGCGGGTTCGAATGGCGCGTCCTTGTCGTCGGCCTGCTCGTGCTCTCGGAGGGCTGGTACCCCGAGGAGCGCGCTCGGGGGCCTGCTGTCTCCGTCGGCCCGGTCGCGCAGGGCGACGTACTCGTGCTGGGGGAGGGTGACTGTGACTTGTTGTGAGGGCGCCCATGGAGCGTCCTCGCCCACGGGTGGGGCGGTGATCTCCTGCTCGGGGGTCGGGTCGGCGGGTGGGACGGGAGCCGGCCTGAGGTGTGGAGGGCGGTTGGACGGTCCGCGGCGGCGATTGTTGGACGGCATCGCTGCTGGTAGGCTACCAGGCTACTTGACGTACGTAGTGCTGCAGCTCGTGGGATGTGTTGACTAATGGCGAAAGCCGATAAGAGCTCATCATCGACCAGTGCCGAGTCTCTTGCGGAGGGTGATGCGTGGATGACGACCGCGGAGGTCGCGACGGAGTGGGGTCGCAATGTCGAGACGGTCCGGCGGTGGATCCGCGATGGCCATCTGCCCGCCCATCGAACGCCTGGCGGCCGGACGTTGCTGGTGAAGCGCAGCGATGTGCTGAGGACTTTGGAACGCGGGCGGGTCGAGGTCGAGCGCCGGCGAGAGCCGGCGGTTGATTCGCAGTCGCTCGACGTGCCGGGCGATCGCACGATCTTGATCGGGTGACTTAGTGCCCGATCCACGGGTCACGCTGAAGCGGATGCAGATCGCCGATCAGCGCTGGCGCGCGGCGATCGAGGAGAGCGCGTTCGCTCCACCTGACGCCGGCTTCGCCGAGCGGCTCCGGGACGTCTCCGCGGCCGCGGAGGCGGAGGCGGCGGTGCTGCAGGAGGCCGCCAGCGCGCCACAGCTGCGCTGGAATCCGATCCCGGACGGGAACGCCAGCAAGCGTCTCAGCTACGAGCTGCGGCCCGGCGGGAACCGCCCAGGGCCCGGCGAGCTATGGGACCGCTTCGACGAGGTGGTTGCCGCGCTCGTGCGGGCGCAGGCGGGAACCGATTTCGCGGCGATCGCCGACGGGTTCCGGACCCTCGGGGAGCTGACGGCGCAGCTGGCTCGCGCCGTCGACGCGGAGCGCGGCATCGGGCCCGACCCCGCCGGGCGCAAAGCTGGGTGAGAGCTTTGCTTGGACTGCTGCGGCTCTGGCTTCTGTGGCGGATCGCCGGCGTCGTCCTGCCGCTGCTGATCGTGCTAGTGCTGCTGGGTGAGCTCACCGCGTCGATTCACCGCCGTCCGCTGATCTCCCCGCCCCGCTCGCTCGCTCCGGTCACGACGGTGATCGGGCAAGACACCGCCAGGCTGATCGTCCGCGCCCGCCGTGAGCTCACGCATGCTCTGGAGGCCTCGCCGCGATGAGTGACCCCCAGGATGGCGAGCCGCGGCTCGACGAGTTCACCTCAGAGCATCGCGGGGTGCGGGTGTGGTCCGTGCTAGCGACCTCGCACCAGGATCTCATCGACCGCGTCGCTGTCGTGCTCGGCGAGCACATGGCCGACAACGACGAGCTGCACGTCACCTACGCGGTGGTTCAGAACGGATCTGAGGAGCACGTTCGCCAGCGGGTGCTACGCGAGCCCGACGTGTGGACGGAGCTGCATTTCGAGTACTCGGCCCTGATCATCCTGCGTGGACGCTGACAGCACCAGTCTGTCCGCAAGCCGCCGGCATTGACGCCGGGGGATAGGACACTTCGACCGCCGGCTGGTGGAGTGGGGCTCGCGCTCGAGGACAGCGAATACCGCCCAGTGCAGCGGAGCGGTCTGATCGCCGTCGGGCCGGGGCGCTTGGCCGGGCGGGTCGACAAGCTAGGCGTCGTCGAGGTCGACGCGCGGGGCTGGCGTGTTCTGTGAACCTCCGTCGGGCTCAGAGCTGTGGCCGGCGGGGACGCTGGTGTGCTGTAGGGCGTCCTCGGGGTGAAGCGCGGTCTCGCACGGATGCGTCGGACCGTGTCCGATCCGCTCGGGGGACTGGTCCGGGAGCCGGAGGGGGAGGATCCGGGCGCGTGCGGGGTCGGGCCCCAGGGTTGTGTGGATGATCGCCTCGCCGGTGCTCAGTTCGGCGAACTCGTCTGAGCCGACGCGAAACTCCCGCACTCGTCGCCTTGACCCGTTGCCGGTTGCGTTGAAGCCGTGACCGCTGGTCTGGTCTGTGTGCTGCCACAGCGCGCGGGTGCCCATCAGCTTCGCGAGCCAGTCGCGGGTCTCGGGTGCGCTTTGATGGTGGGCGACGAAAGCGGTGAAGTTGTCGCTGAGCGAGGGCAGCAGTCCGGTCTGTTGGGAGAGCGCCTCGATGTCGGCGGCTGATTGGGTGATCACGATGACCTGGCCGTGGTGGGAGCGGGCGCGCTGGAGGATCGACACGCCGCGCTGTGCGGCCATGTGGATGACGGCGCCGAACTCGTCGAGCATCAGCGTCCACGGCGCGCCGGCCTGCCCGGCGGCGGCGTGAAGGTCGGCGATCGCAAGGACGGTGATCGCGGCGGCCTCGTCGGGCATGTCGTCGGCGTAGCTGCGCCACATCACGACTGCCCCGGCGCGGAGCGCGTTGACGAGCTGGACGGCGACGGCGTCGCCGTCTGGGGTGAGGCGGGGTGTGAGCACTTCGCGCCAGGCGGCGCCCATCACGACCTCGAGGCGGATCAGTCCGCCGCGGAGCGCCTGAAGGCCCTCGCGGCTCGATACCCAGCCCGCGTGATCCTCCACACGGCGGCGCAGGCCGGCGTGCCGATCGTCGTCGAGCCCGGTGGCGAGCCCGCGGATCGTCTGCCAGCCACGGTCCCCTGCGGCGCTGACCAGGAACGGGAACGACGGCGGCCAGCGGTCGGCGGCGTGAAGTACGTCGACGATCAGGTTGATGTGTTGGCGCAGCGCGTCGGCGTAGTACGGCTCGCTCGTTTTGATCGCCTCGACCGCGCGAGCGGCGACGTCGCCGGGGCGGCCCCACAGCGGCGCCCAGCGGTCGCTGTGCTCGGGGTCGCGGGGATCGAAGAGGATGAACGGCCGCTGCGCGGCCGCGGCGAGCCGCCGTAGCTCCTGCTCGTCGGCGGGGTCGCCTTTCTGGTCTATCAGCAGCGCGGCGGCGCCGTGCGCGAGCGTTCGCGCGGCGAGCAGCCGTCGGGCGCTCGTGGTCTTGCCGGCGCCGGTACCGCCGCAGATGAACACGTGGCGTCCCTCGCCGAGCGGCAGGCGCGCGCCGGCGTCGCCGTCACGGGTCATCGAGACGTGCTCGATGTCGGGCGGCCAGGGGCGTTGGCGGATGATCTCGGCCTGCGGGCCGATCCAGCGCCGCTCGCCGTTGGGCAGTGCGCGGGCGGGTTGCCACAGCCACCGGCGGTCGAGCTCGTGGCGGCGGAGCTCCTCGCCGGCGCCGAGGTCAGAGAGCCGCCACCGACGGCCGATCGCCGTGGCGCTGATGATCGCCGAGGCGAGCGGGACGAGCACGACGAGCACCGCCCAGGCGCCGAGCAGCACGCAAAGAACGATCATCAGCGCCGCGGCGGTCGCGGCCGGGTAGAGGTTGCGGATGGAGAGCGTGGTGCTGCGGCGCAGCCACCAGGCGCCGAGCGCGCCGCCGGCGCCGAGCAGCATCGTGAGTGCGACTGAGGTGAGGACGATTGGAGGAGCGAGCATCCCCTAACAATACAACGCAACGCTACACAGCGCTACGTCTTGGCGTGTCGTTTTGGGGTCAGGAGTGAAGTCGCTGTCGCAGATCCGGCAGCGGATCGACCCGGCCGCCAGGGCGCTGGGGGAGACCCGGATCCGTCGGGCGCAGCAACACGTGCACGGCAGCATTCCCGCCGGCCGCGAGCCGTTGGGCTCGGTAGGGCGCTCGCGGTTGCGGGCCAGTTCGTGGGACAGCTGCTCGAGCTCGGCGAGCGCCTGGGCGTATCGCTCGGCGGTCCCGGTGGCGAGCGTGGTGATCGTCCATCCGAACCGCTCGGGCTGCTCGACGTGCAGCCCTATCTCGCGCGCGAGCTGCCGGTAGCGGGTCTCGTGGTAGCGCCCCTGCCAGCTGATCTCTCGGCGGCAGCTTGGGGTTGCCGAGCCCGGATGTCCGACCAGGCTCGCTCGACACGCCGACGAGGATGCTGCCGCCTGGTCGGCGCCGGGTATCGGCGCGATCGCGCCCACCGTGCTCGGCAGGCCCGGGCTCCCCCCCGCCAGGTCAGCCGGCTCGTCCATCGCTCCTCGCGCGCGCGGCCTCGCGCGCCTCCCGCGCCTGTTGCTGCACGTTCTCGAGCAGCTCGGCCCGTAGGCCCCC
>JADGPN010000376.1 GCA_017882465.1 Solirubrobacteraceae bacterium | reverse complement strand
AAGGCCAGTGTCTGCGGGGAAGGAATCGGACATCTGCACCCGCGGGGCTCCTCGGCGTAGAGGCGGTGGCACCAAGGAAAGGATCGATGTCTCAAAGTGACGGTGGCCATGAGAACCTCCCCGTAGGCGGCCGTCGAATCTCCCCGGTGTTGGCCACCGTTTCTCCCCATGGGTGGCCACGGTTTCTCCCCACGGTTCTGTCCTGAGGCGTCGGTACTCGGAGGCGTGTTGTTGTCAACGCGCGATCTGAGGAAGGCGGCCGTGAAGAAAGGCGAGGAAGCGATGGAGATTCTTGAGGCGTATGACGCGACCGGATCGTTGCGCGGAGCGGCAGCGCTGGCGGGGTGTGATCACAAGACGGTCGCGAGGTTGGTCGCGGCGCGCGAAGCGGCGGGCGGCGGGGTGTCTGAGCGGGCACGGCAGCGGCCGCTGGTTGACCCGTTCGCCGAGAAGATCGATGAGCTGGTCGATCGCTCACGCGCGCTGGTGCGCGCTGATGTCGTGCATGGAGTGCTGGTCGCGATGGGCTATGAGGGGTCCTATCGCACGACGCGGCGGGCGGTCGCTGAGGCCAAGCGGCGTTGGCGCAACAAGCACGGGCGCCGGACGCGGCCGTGGATCCCGCAGCCGGGGTTGTGGCTGCAGTTCGACTATGGCGACGGGCCCGAGGTCGCCGGGTTGCGAGCGGTGTTGTTCTGTGCGTGGCTGGCGTGGTCGCGGTTTCGGGTGGTGGTGCCGTTGCGCGACAAGACGTTGCCGAGCGTCGTGATCGGCTTGGATCGGACATTGCGGGCGATGGGAGGGGTTCCGAGCTATGCGCTGACGGACAATGAGAAGACGGTGACGGTCGAGCACGTCGCGGGGATCGCGGTCCGCAACGCGACGATCGTCGAGGTTTCGCGTCATTACGGACTGACGATCGCGACGTGTGAGCCGGCGGACCCGCAGAGCAAGGGCGGCAGCGAGGCGACGGTGAAGATCGCGAAGGCCGATCTGGTCCCGACCGATCACAACCTCCGCGAGGGGTATGCGGACTGGCAGGCGCTCGAGGTGGCGTGCGCTCAGTTCATGGCGGATGTCAACACGCGCCCGCACCGCTCAACCCGCCAGCCGCCGGTGTTCCTGCTCGGGCAGGAGCATGAGCATCTGCACCGCCTGCCCCGGCTAGGGCACACGTTGTGTTTCGGGCAGACGCGCAAGGTCGACCGCCAAGCGACCGTCTCGGTCGGGGATGCGATCTACTCGGTCCCGCACGAGCTGATCGGCGAGCGGGTATGGGTCCGAGCCGACGGTGAGCAGCTCGTGGTCGTGCACATCGATCCCGATCAGGGGCCGCGGGAGGTCGCTCGCCACCGGCTGACCACACCCGGTCGTCCCAGCATTCAGGACGAGCACTATCCGCCGAGGCCGGCGGGTGCGCTGGAGCGCAAACCCAGGGCTCGCAGCCGCGAGGAGCGGGAGTTCCTTGAGATCGGCAACGGCGCCGAGCGGTGGCTCAAGCAAGCGGCCGCGGAGGGGACGCAGCGGATTCGGCGCAAAATGGCCGAGGCCGTCGATCTCGCCAAGCTCCACGGCACCGGCCCGGTCAACGACGCGCTGGCGCGGTGCGCCAGCTACGGCCGGTTCGCCGACGGCGACCTGGCCAGCATCCTCACCCATCAACAGTCAGCGACCGTGATCGCGCTCCCCCAGCGCGCTGCAGAGGACCGCTCGCTGCAGCGCTCGACCCGCAGCTGGGAAGGATTCGGACGATGAACACCCCGGTCTCGGCGATCGCTGGCGTGATCGACGCGCGGAGAAGCGTTCTGCGGCTCTGTGCGATCGTGGCGCGACCGATCGGCTGCCCGCAAACGAGCCTCACAACGATGATCAGGGATCAGCGATGACCGTCAAGCCGCCGGTCCCACCACCGTTGCCCTCAGAGCTCGACCGGCTGCTCAGACGGCTGCGCATGCCCTATGTCCGCCGAGCGGCGCCAGAGGTAATCGCGACTGCGACCAGCCAGCGCTGGGAACACGCCGAGGTCCTGCGCGTCCTGCTCGCCGAGGAGGCCGCCGGCCGCGATCACGCGACCATCTCGATGCGCCGACGCGCCTCGGGTCTGCCGGCCGGCAAGACGTTCGACGCCTGGGAGGCCGCCGCCTCGGTGATCCCCACCCAGACACAGAACGCGCTGCGGACCCTCGAATGGGTCAACCGCGCCGAAGTCCTCGTCGTCTGCGGCCCGAGCGGAAGCGGCAAATCGCACTTCATCGAAGCGCTCGGGCACCTCGCGATCGACAAAGGCCGCACCGTCTCCTGGCACACCCTCGACTCCCTCGCCGCCCTGTTTCGCCGCCACCGCGCCGATGACAGCATCAACAAAGCGATCACCAAACTGATCCGTTCAGACCTCATCCTGATCGATGACGTCGGCATGCTGCCCGTTTCCGCTGACGCCGCCGACGCTCTCTTCAGAGTCGTCGACGCCGCCTACGAGAAACGCTCGATCGCGATCAGCTCCAACATCCACCCGTCAGGCTTTGACGAGCTGATGCCCAAGACCCTCGCGACCGCGACCGTCGACCGGCTCCTGCATCACGCCCACGTGATCATCACCGACGGCCAGGAGAGCTACCGGCTCGCGCAAGCGACCGCCGGCAAGGGGGTCAAGGCCCTCAGCTAAACGCGACCCGAAATCCCCGCTGGGGAGAAACGATGGCCACGGGTGGGGTTGTGAACGCGAACGCAGGAGGCAGAACATGGTGCGAGATGGTGGTTCCGCTGACTGCGGTGCTGTAGAAGTGATGGAGGTTGTATGGCCCTCTGGAGCCGCCCTTCGGGGGGAGGCTTCAAACCGCCCACAGGTGCATTGGCTGAAGACCGTTGTGTTGAACGTCGTGGGAAAAGGCGCGGCTCGATCGCGTCAGGTGCGGGTCGGGAAGATGAGCGATGGATGTGAGTCCTCTGCCGTTGACGTGTCGAAAGTGGTCAGACGATGTCGAAACCAGGGCCCGCCCCATTGTCCTGGGATCAGTCTGGGGGTTACCCGTTTACTGCCCAGGCGGCATCCGGCATATAGGCAGCATGATCCCGACCGAGGCGCTTCTATGGAACGCGTGAAGGCGAGCCCGGACACTGCTGCGGTGCCTTCCGCAGCGAGAGGAAGATCTCCAAGCGGCAGAATCCGCGAGGAGTTGAGTACCGTCGCCGGGCACGCTGGCGGACTCGCCCGTAGTAGCTGTGAACTTCCCGCGTATCGCAGCGGGTGGGGAGCGAAGGGGCGGGGTCGTCTAGGCGAGCGGATGGGGTCAACCGCAAGGGATGAGCCGCATGCGTGAGCCGAAGCTGAAGGGCAAGTCGTACGACATCCCCAAGCGATTGGTGTGGGATGCGTGGCTGAAGGTCAAGGAGAATGGCGGAGCGGCCGGGCCTGACGGCGTGACGATCGAGCAGTTCGGGGAGGGCCTCTCGGGGAGCCTCTACCAGCTGTGGAATCGGATGTCGTCGGGGTCGTACTTCCCCGGGCCGGTCCGGGCAGTGGAGATACCCAAGCAGGGCAAGAAGGGTGAGATCAGGGTGCTCGGCATCCCGAACGTCATCGACAGGGTCGCCGAGACGGCGGCCGCGATGGCGTTGGAGCCCAGCGTGGAGCCAGTGTTCCACGAGGACTCCTACGGCTATCGTCCCGGGCGCTCGCCCGTGGACGCGGTCGCGGTCTGCCGAGAGCGGTGCTTTCAGAAGAACTGGGTTGTCGATCTCGACATCCGCGCCTTCTTTGACTCCGTTCCGTGGGACCTCATGCTGAAGGCGGTCGCGCACCACACCGACCAGAAATGGGTCGTGCTGTACGTGGAGCGCTGGCTGAAGGCCCCGATGCAGAGATCTGATGGAACCCTGCTCCCGAGGGTCAAGGGCACGCCGCAAGGCAGCCCGATCTCCCCATGCCTCGCCAATTTGTTTCTGCATTATGGGCTCGATGCGTGGATGGTCAGGGAGTTCCCGACCGTCCAGTTCGAGCGCTTCGCGGACGATGCGGTGATCCATTGCGTCAGCGAATCGCAGGCCCGCTTCGTGCGGGACGCGATCGCGCGTCGGCTCGTCAAGGTCGGGTTGGAGCTCCACCCGGACAAGACGCGGATCGTGTACTGCAAAGACAGCGGGCGTCGCGGAACCTACGAGGAGATCTCGCTGGGTCGGGCCGGGGCGCGGTGCCGGCGTTGCAGTCGGTCCGTTTCCCCGACCCGCCCGCCGAACCGGACTTGCCCATTCCTGTGCATCCGGCTCTCCACAGGACATGCGGTGGCCGATCGTGATGCTGGTGTCATGCAGCGGCGGTTCCCGGTCGAGTGGTGGCTCGTCCTGTGGCCGTGGTCGTCGCCCAGGGCGAGGGGATACGGTGGCCGCGATAGCGATATCGGGTCACTGGTACCTCGGCGGGCCACGCGAGCCTCGTGCCTTCGCGGCTGGTCCAGTCGCGCCCCCAGCATCGTCGCCTG
>JADGPN010000375.1 GCA_017882465.1 Solirubrobacteraceae bacterium | reverse complement strand
GACCGCCAAGTGCGAGAACTGCGGGAAGGTCAGGCCGTGCCGCGGTGAGCGCCGCGGCCGGATGCTTTGCGCCGCGTGCGCGCCAGTTCGGCCGCAGACCTGCGCGCGCTGCGGCCAGTCCCGGCGTCCGACGGCGCAGTGGCCCGAAGGGCCGGTCTGCCAGCGCTGCTACTGGCGGGCGCTCGACGCGAAGGCAACGTGCCCCGGGTGCGGTGAGCGGCGGCGGTTGATGCGATACCCGGGGCACGAGCAGCCGGTGTGCAGCGGTTGCGCCGGTGTGCCCGCTCACCACGTGTGCGGGCGCTGCGGCGAGGAGACTGCGCCCTATCACCGCGGGCTGTGCCCAGGCTGCGTCACCAGCGACCGGCTGAGCGAACTGCTCGGCGACGAGACCGCGCGTCGCGAGCGGGGCCTTGAAGGGCTGTTCTGGCTGCTGCTGTCGGTGCGCTCGATCAAGGACCGCCCCCGCTGGCTGAGGGAGAGTCCGATCGTGCCGCTGCTTTCAGAGCTCGGACGCGGCGAGCTCAAGCTGACCCATGAGGCGCTGGACGCTCACCCGTCGCGCCAGGCGGCGCGACGACTCGAACATCTACTCGTCGCCGCCGGTGCGCTACCGTCGCGCGACCCGGCGCTGGCGCGACTGGAGGAGTGGATCGAGCAGCATCTCGCCGGCAGCGACCACGAGTCGCAGCTGCGTCCGTTTGCGAACTGGATCGTGCTTCGCCGCTACCGCCGCCGCAGCCAGCAAGCTCTTCTGAACCTCGGTGAGCTGGGCCGCGCCAAAGCCGAGCTGGTCAGCGGCACAGCCTTCCTGGACTGGCTCAGCGAACGCGGCCGCCAGCTTGAGCAGTGCACGCAAGCCGACGTCGACGCGTGGCTGACCGGCCCAAGGAAGCACCGCTATGTCGCCCGCCGATTCGCGCGCTGGGCGATGGCTCAGAAACTGATGGCGCGCCTCGAGTTCCCGGCCGGGCAGCGCGGCGGCACGACCCCGCCGATCATCCACCACGATCCGCGAGACCTCGCCCGCGGGCTGCTTGAAGACCTTGAGATTCCATCGCGTGACCGCGTCGCGGCGATCCTTGTCGCGATCTACGCCCAACCGATCATCCGCGTCGCGCGGCTCACGATCGACCGGATCACGATCACCAACACCACGACGACGATCACGCTGGCGCGCACGCCAGTGACGCTGCCCGCGCGCGTTGCCGACACGATCCGCTCATGGCTCAGTGAGCGTGAGGCGGGGATGCCGCCGCTCGCTACGCCGTCCCCGTGGCTGTTCCCGGGCAACCCGCCGTCACGGCCGATTGGCGAGCTAACGCTCAGCCGCCGCCTCAAGCACCTCGGGATCGACTGCAACCAACACCGTCGCGCAGCGCTGCTGCACCTCGCCGGCGAGATGCCGGCAGCGATCCTCGCCGACATCGTCGGCGTCCACATCAACACCGCCGCGGCCTGGGCGGAGATCGCGGGACGACCCTGGGGTAACTATCCCACCCTGCGCGGCCCAGTGGAGTGGGAGGGATGAAACGCTGCTCGACGGCGACCCCACACGCGGCCCGGCTCGAGCCGCACGAGAGCAACACGCCGACGACAGCCCGCCATCCCTGTTTGCTGCGGGCCTTCCCCGCCTACCGCGCATACCAGGGCTCCGTCCGGCACAGCCCCTAGCCACGCGGCAGGCCGATTGCAGGTCTCTCGAATGCGGGCCTCTCAGATCGAGCGTGCATGATTGCTATGCGCCAAGATGGCGGCGCGCGGGATCCGGCGGACGTAGCCGCTCCTGTCGCCGAGTAGCCGCGATTGTGTAGTGAGATGGGGGCCGTATGAGGGGACTGCTCGCCGGGATGCGGCTCGCGAGGAGTTGCCGATCGCTTCAGGCGGCGAGGTTGAACGGCGGGTAGCGATCGGTGAGCAGGCCGACGTAGGCCTCCACTCGAAGCGCGTAGCGGTAGGCGCTGACGAGAAAGTCGCGGATTGCCTCGGGGTACTCCCCGGTGAGGAGCACGACGAAGAATCCAGCGATGATCCCCAGGCACGCCGCGATGAATAGTCCGGCGAGCACGAAGTATTGGGGGATCGCGAGGAACCATTTGTACAGCGGCTTCCAGCGCTCGAGCTGCTCGGGGTAGGCCAGGCGCAGTGAAGTGTGGGGCTCTTGGCCGTCGTCCTCGGAGGAGAGTGTGAAGTCGAACGGCGGGTAGTCCTCGTGCATGAACAGGGCGTAGGTCATGGCCCGCCACTCGTAGCGGTAGGTCATGACGATGAGGTCGAACAGCGGCCGCGGGATCTGTTCCGTGAAAAGACGGTTATGAGGCTGATCAGAGTCAGGGTCCCCCTCAGGGAGGGCAACGCCGAGGCGATCATCAGGTGTGGGATCGCGAGTAGCCATTGGACTAGAGGGCGCCATCGGGTGATGTGAAGGTCGGCGTGGAACTCAATCTGGACGGGCGGGGTAGACGTTGACATGGGGCTTCCTTCCTTGCGGCCGATCCGACGGATCGGCCGGGGGACCAGGGCCCCCCGGCCGCCGTTGGTGGTGGGTGGTCCGTTGGTCGTTTGTCGGGATGTTTGCGTCAGACGAGGTCGCGGCTACGCAGGCGCCAGGCGGCTGCCGCGAAGATGGTGAGTGTCCAGGCGACCATGACCGCGAGCGCGGGAGCGGGCGACAGGTCCCCGTGGGTGCCACCGAGGACGCCGCCCGGAGCGCCGGCGAGCGGGAGGAGGCGACCGACTTCCGGGACGGCCTGGAAGACGGCGGGCTCAATCGCCGCGGCCATGATCACGAGCCCGACGACGGTGACGATCTGGTTGCGTACCAGCGCGCCGACGCAGACGCCGAGGGGGCCGAGCAGGGCAGCGACGGCCAGGTTGCGCCACAGCACGTCGGCGATGCCGCCGGCGCCCAGCGTTGCTAGCCCGCGGCCTGACAGGACCAGCTCGCCGACGATGATGGTCGGCACCGTCACGATGATCGAGAGGGCGATGCCGGCCACGGAGTAGGAGATCGCCTTGGCGGCGAGCAGCCGCACTCGGTTGGGGGCGGCGAGCACGGAGCCTGTGATCGTGCGATGACGCCACTCGCCCGTCATCGCGATCGCACCGAGTATCACGATGATGTAGGTGATCGCGCTGTTGGTGAACAGCGCGTGCGCTTTGGTTTCCTTCCCTAGGGCCGCGCCGAGGACGACGAGGGTCAGCGACAGCGCCGCGGCGCTGGCGACGACCGCGGCGAAGGTGCGGGTGGTGCGGAGCTTGAGCAGCTCGGCTCGCAGGAGCGCGGTCATGACTGCACGCCAGTGAGGGCGATGAACGCTTCTTCGAGGGAGCGCGTTCGGGGGGCCAGGCCGAGCACGGCCAGCCGCTCGTGGCCGGCGATCTCGCCGACCTCTTCCGGGGTGGCGCCGAAGACGTTCAGCACGTCACCGTCGCGGTCGACGCGGTGACCGCGACGCTCGAGCGCGCCGGTCAACCGGACCGGGTCCTGTGCGCGGACCGTGGTCGCGGGGCCGTCGCTGCCGCCGAGCACCTGCTCCAGGGGCCCCTGGGCGCGCAGCTCGCCGTCGGCGATCACGCCGACGTCGTCGACAGACTGGGCGACCTCGGCCAGGACGTGGCTGGAGATCAGCACCGCGCGCCCGTCTGCCGCCTGCTCGCGCATCAGACCGCGCAGCCAGATGATCCCGGGCGGGTCCAGGCCGTTGCTCGGCTCGTCGAGGATCAGGACTTGCGGGTCGCCGAGCAGGGCTGCGGCGATCGCCAGCCGCTGACGCATGCCCATCGAGTAGCCCTTCACACGCCGGTCGGCGGCGTCGCTGAGCCCGACCGCGGACAGGACCTCCTCGACGCGGTGGGGGGGATGGTTTCCCGTGATCGCCAGGACCCGCAGGTGGTTTCGTGCGCTGCGACCCGGATGGAACGAGGCGTCCTCGAGCACCGCGCCCACACGGGCACTGGGCTCGTCGAGCTCGTCGTAGCGCAGACCGCCGAACGTGGCAGACCCCGACGACGGCTGCACCAGCCCGAGCAGCGCGCGCAACGTCGTGCTCTTCCCGGCCCCGTTCGGTCCGAGGAACCCCGTGACGCGACCGGGCTCGATCTCGAACGAGAGGTGATTGACGGCGGCGACGGCGCCGAAGCGCTTGGAGAGATCGCGGATCTCGACGGCGGCCCGGCCCGGCCTCTTCGGCTTTCCGAGCGGGGGAAACTTCTTCAAGTACGGCGTGTGGTGCGGTCATCACTGCTCCTCAGGTTGGTGCAAGTTGCCTGGCGATCAGTCTGGGACCGCCGCCTGCGCGTGTCATCGCCCGCAGGGCGCGTCTGCGCTCCTCCTCAGCGCAGATCTTTGCCGCTCGCGTGTCTGTCGAAGGACAGAGGCGCGTCTACGCGCCGGGCGTGACCAGCCCGCTCTCGTACGCGAGGACGACGGCCTGAACTCGGTCGCGTAGCCCGAGCTTGGCGAGCAGGCTGGAGACGTGGGTCTTG
>JADGPN010000374.1 GCA_017882465.1 Solirubrobacteraceae bacterium | reverse complement strand
CGACGTGGCCCGCGTCCGGTGCGGGCCGTACGCCCCCGTCCGGCCGGGATGGTCGGACGGGGCGACCCTCTGGAGGAAGACTCCAGGTCGCCACTGGGGATTGGCCAAGGCGATCTCATTGGCCAGAGTCCACAGGGGATCCACCCGCAAGTCGCGCTAATCCGGCGACCGTCCCAGACCGCGAACTACCCTGACCGCAGTGGGAGAAGCCTTGCCCGCGAGAGCTTGCTTGGCCTGCTGACTGAGTTGGTGAGCCTGACTCAGGTCACGCGTCAGGGATGCTGAGTCGCCCGCGCCGATCGCGTCGGCCATACCCGAAATGTCTGTCGTCTCTTGCTAGCGCGGACGCCATCTGTAAGGCAGGCAACGCCGCGCTCGCGCCGCTCAAGACGATCACCACCGAGCGGGGAGGGACGCTGGACGACGATCCGCAAACGCGGCTGCGGACGGTAGTCAAGTCTCGTGAGCTCGCTGCACTCTGCACCGCATTGGTCGCACACCAACACGAAGCGCAATTGCCCGGTCTCCAGGACGTACCGGGTCGCGCCGCTCTGTGCGCTTGAGTGATCGCAGGCCACTGTCCTCTACAGCTATCAACGAGTCCGGCGCCGCCAAACTCCCGGCACCCCCCGCCGCGGCTCGTTGAATAAGCCCAGGCCGCGGCGGCCCCCCTATGCCGTCGGATGCGCTCATGAAGCGCGCGGTCCATCAGACGCGAGGCGGCGGATCGGGCGGCACGCTTGAGTCCTCGGCCGGCGCGGGACCTTCGATCGACTCAGTGTCCGCCGCGCTTGGTCTCCTAAACGAGTGCAGGCTACGTTCGCGCTGCTGTTCGAGGAGTCGCTCGATGAACTGTTCGCGCCGGCGCTGCTGGCGATCGGTCCGCTCGCGCAAGTCGCGATACCTGCAAGGCATTTGCCCGATAACGATAATGAGCCCGTGCCACGAGTTCATCGCGGAAGACTGCGCGACGTGCTCCGTGCTTGTTCGCGATTCTCTTTGCGCGATGCACACAAGCGGAGGGTGGAGAATCGCGTCCGAGCGCCCGTCGGAGATCCGGCGCCTTGGGTTCGCCGCGAGGTCGAGGTCGCCGGCTGGCCAGTCCGAGAGAATCGCGCCGTTGGTCAAGACATCGGGGTGCCATCGAGGCTGGCGCCCCGAACGCGGCCCGGCGAACTGTCTCCCCGCCCGGCCGCACGCCCCGTCTAGCCAGAGATGGCCGGGCGGGGCGCCTCCCTCGTGTAGTGCGCGGAGCCCCGCGGCCCCTTTGCCGCGAGCAGTGTGACTGTCGGCCCGGACCGGCGCTTCCGTCGTCTCGGCGGTGCGTCAGGGGCGCGAGTGGTTTTGCGACGCTGCGAGCCTAGGTGCGCTGTCCATGCGCGCGTTAGGCGATCTCGCGAAGCTTGAGCCGACTGTGGTTATCTCCGCAGCCTAATCGCGTTGAGGTCGCGCTCTCGTACCTCGTCGATCCGGTCGAGCAGCTCGTCGACGTTGTCGTGCTCGGCGTGGAGGTAACGGCCGGCAAGCGCGTCGTGCCGGCCGGTGGCGAGCCTCCGGACGAGCTCCGGAGCAAGCTCCGGCGGCGTCCATGACGCGTCGTCGTTGGGGAACGCGCCCGCAGTCAACTCGGTCTGCACCAGGCCGGGACTGAAGAAGAAGAAGGGGATCCGCCCGGCGAGTTCGTTAGCCAGCATCTCGCCGTAGCGGCACGTGGCGGCCTTGCTCGGTGGGTAGGCGGTGCTGTTGCCGCCCGGGAGGTAGGCCGCGCCGCTGCCGGTGATCACGATCCGGCCGCGGCCGCGCTCGAGCATCCCCGGGATCACCGCGCGGCAGCAGAGGTGCACGCCGAGGACATTGACCTCGTACACGTGCCACCACTCGTCAGGGTTGATCTCCCAAGACGGCCGCGGCTCATGACCCTCGCTGATGCCCGCGTTCGCGACCAGCAGGTCAAGCTCGCCCGCCTCGGCGACCAACCGCTCAACCGAGCCACGATCCGCGACGTCGACCTCCACCCACTCGCCGCCGATCTCACCCGCGACCCCCTCGACCTGCTCGCGGCTGCGCGCGCCCACGACAACATCCCAGCCGTCGCCCGCGAGCGCCCGCGCGATCCCCGCTCCAATGCCGCGACCGCCACCCGTCACCAGCGCTCTCATCGAACGCACCCTACCGCCACGCCACCATCAGCGTCCACGATGAGGAACGAGACGACCCAAACGAGCTGGTGCGTCGCCAGAGAGGCGTCGGCGGATGTCGTCACTCTTCCCTGGACCAGGGCACCCGTCCACGATTGCGCCGGCGGACGATTGTCATTCGCCCGGCCAACAGCTTCTATCTGACGAACGCTTCGGCGATCTAGGAGTGCTCCCCGGCGACATCGCCGGCGAGTGGTTCGCCACGAATCCGGTCACGGGCCCGCTCGTGAGTCTCACGGCTACAGGTGTCCGGAAGGGGCAGTGCTGTGACGTAGATTCAGGGTCGCCACCGCTGCTGGTCTCAACCCAGAGCGCCACCGAGGTCGTGTTTCCCTGGCTTGCGTCCGTCCGGGGTGTGGGTGGGCTGATCGGTCCGCGGCAAGTCCATCCGGGGTCCGCAGCGTCTCTCTGTCCCGGACATTTTGGGGCCCGGCTAGCGTTGATTGATCAAATGCCGACCGACTCGGCAGCGAATCGGAGGGGGTAACATAATGCGTGGAACGGGAACCCGGGGAGCGGGCAGTCGTGTGCTCCGGCCGCTTGCACGGGCCGCCGATGGGATCGTCCACAACCGGGAGCGGCGCAGGCTCATCCATCGCTACAGGCGGGTCTCCTGTGTGGCTCTTCTCGCGGAGCGCTGCGCAGATTCTGTAGGCGAGGCAGAGCGTCCATAGCGGTTCCAACCCACGGCTCGTCTGCGGCCCACGCTCAACCGCGGGATCGGTCCTTGCCACAACTTGAGCGCCGCGCCTACGAACGTACTCATCGAGTGCGCCGAATCGACGGGGTTCCGTAGCGAGCCGCCGAAGCCAACTGCGAAGCAGCGCCAAGGCTGCACCCGGATCGACAAGCAGCAGCCGCCCAGGCGTGGCCGCTTGAGGCGTGATCCAGGCGCCCGGGAGCGCTACGCTGACAACTCCTTCGCTCATCCGACGCTCTGGAGGCCGACGAGCGCAATGGCGACCTTCCAATCGTTCGCATCGGCGCGACCGGCGCATCAGCGGTCGCGTTCGCCACCGACCTGAAGACGCGCCGAGTAGGCTCCGCCGATGATTCTCTACACCTGTTCGTTGGAGAAGGTCGCCGGTAGCCCCCCGGCTCCGCTCGCCCACCCATGTGGACGCGCAGCGAAGGCCCTCGATGATGCCGGGCACCCGTATGAGATCAAGCCGGTCAAGGGCGGGCGCCTGCGGCCCTGGACCTGGCCCTCCTATGCGCGTGACCGTGCAGAGGTCGAGCAACTCAGCGGCCAGCGGGCCGTACCGATCCTCGTCCTGGATAGCGGTGAGGTCATCACTGGGAGTGGTCGGATTGTCAGTTGGGCGCAGGCGAACGAGCCGGCTCGCACCGCCGGCTGACTGGCGGCCTGACGATTCCGTTCGTACTCCCCGCGTCTCGCCGCGCGCTACCGCTCTTTGGCGACGAAGCGATACTTCACAGACTGACAGCTGCTCGCCACGGAGGCGATAAGGGATAAGCCGCGACTTGAGCACGAGGCCGACCTGAATGCCGGGCCGGATTGCTTGGCGGGCGTTCGGGAGTGGATGCTCGAGGATCTCGGTCGGTAGCTGTCGGCCAAGCAGGTGCGGGTTCAGACGACGAGGCGGGCAGATCGCTCAGAAGGCGCCGTGCCGCCTCGATGGCGTCGCGGGTGTCCGGCGGGGGCTGCATCCGGATCGATGATTCCGGTCGACCGCTTTGCTGCGGTCGCGTCTGTGGTCGATGCGTGAGGACAACTCTTCGCCCGTCGCACTCGACGAGGTTCATCGTTTGTGTCCCACGTTCCGTGACAGAGCGTGCTGGCACGAGGTGCTCATCGGTGTTAGCCAAACCGCACCAAACCACCCTGTCGGTCGCTCCTTAACGCGGTATGCAGTGGCGCGTAAGCTCAGTGTCCCTACCACACCGGAAGGATCCGAATCACGATGCTTGATCAACTTCGCCACGACATTCAGTCCCGACTCGACGCGTTGCTCTCCGAGGCGGAGAGACTCCGCCACGCGCTGGCTGCGTTGAGCTCCCGCGACGGCGCCACTCGGCCCGAGACGGATGGCCGCTCGTCTACGTCGCCGGCGCGGCGGCGCACGCGCCCGGCACCCGCCTCCGCCTCCGCAAGCGGCGAGCCCGCGCGATCGCGTACGAGCGCCAAGTCGCAGTCGACGACGGATGGCGCTTCTCCGAAGCCGCAGGCTTCGCGGGCGACAACGCCCGCGAACGACGGGCGCAGTGCACCAGCTCGCACGGCTCCGGGCGCCACGAAGGCCGCCGTCCTGGCGGCTCTTGCCCACGG
>JADGPN010000086.1 GCA_017882465.1 Solirubrobacteraceae bacterium | reverse complement strand
GCCGGCCAGGCCGAGCATGCCGGCGCGGCGGGCGCCCAGGCCCGCGGCGACGAGGAGCGCCGCCGGCACCCACAGCGCCAGCACATTGCGGGTGATCAGCTGGTCGCTGCCGCCCGCCACCAGCAGCAGCTGCAGCGCGAGGCCGGCGGCCACGACCGACGCCGCCAGCAGCGCGCCGCGGCGCTCGTGCGCGTCGGCACGGCAGGTCAGCGAGGCCAGCGCGCCGGCGACGATCACCGCCCCGGCGAGCGCCATCCGGCCGGCGGCCGGGGCGCCGAAGCCGATCAGGAACTGGCGCGGGATCTGGCCGAGCCGGGACCCGAGCGGGATCGCCGCGATCCAGCTGGTGTGACCGGTGCCGGCCTGGGCCACGGCCAGCGGGATCAGCGCCAGGCCGAACAGACCCACCGCACCGACGCCCAGGCGCACGGCGCGGGTCCGGCGGTGCGCGGCCAGCAGCCACACCGCCTCCGGGATGACGGCCAGCACGGCGTAGTAGTGGGTGGCCAGGGCCAGCACCGCGGCCAGCGCCCACACCGTCAGGCGCCGCGGCGAGGGCTCCTCGCTCGCATTCGCGAACGCGAACAGCGAGAACGCGGTCAGCAGCACCAGCAGCGCGTACGATCGCGCCTCCTGCGAGTACCAGATCAGCAGCGGGTTGCAGGCCGTCAGGGCGGCGGCGACGAGCCCCGCGCGGCGCGAGATCAGCCGCGCTCCGGCGGCGTACACCACCGGCACGGTGGCCACGCCGGCCAGGGCCGACAGCGACCGCAGGCCTGCCTCGCCGTAGCCGAACACGCGCGCCCACACCCAGGCCAGGCAGTAGTAGAGCGGCGGCGTCGACTCCCGGTGCGGCAGCAGCCGCAGCATCCTGATCGGCGACGCATGGACCAGCAGCGCCGTGCTCCCCTCGTCGTACCAGAAGCCCTGGTGACCGATCGCGGCAAAGCGCAGGACGGCGGCCAGAGCGGTGAGCGCGCCGACGACGGCGAGGTCGCCCGAGATCACCTGAGTGACCCGGCGCGGGCGGGCGCCGGGCTCGGGTAGCTCGTGGGCAAGCGTGCCGGCGCGCACGTCCTCGGAGGTTAACGGCGGGTGCAGCGGCGGACGAGCCCGGGCGCCGCGGGCGCCCACTTAACCGAATCCCAATCTCCCCGAAGATCCCGGCAAACGCCTTTCCGGGCAGTATCTCGGGGAATGCGACAGGACTCGAGCCCTGCCGAGCGTTCAATGGCGCTCGAGCATCGTCCCGTGGCCGGCGCTGGAGCTGCCCAATCGGACGGCGCCGTCGCGCTGCCTCGGCCGCCGTGGCTGACCGCCCGGCTGCCGCTGCCGCTGCCGCGGATCGCGGTCCGGCCCCTGGCCGGGCGGCTGGCGCTGGCCACGCTGATCCTGTGCGCGCTGGCCGTCGTGGTGGTCGCCACCAGCAGCCCGAGCGTGCTCGTCCCGCGCAGCTCCGTCGCGTTCCCGCACTGGCTCTCGGGCCCGCTGCACGGGCTGCTCGGGCGGATGGGCCGCAACGACCTGGCGATCAGCATCGGCTTCAGCGCGGTGCTCGTGATCATGTCGGCCGCGTACCTGGTCGTGGTGGCCTCGGCCCGGATGCTGTCGATGCGCACGATCGCCGCCTGCATCGTCGCGCTGCACGTGATCCTGCTGATGAGCCCGCCGCTGCAGCTGACCGACGTCTTCAACTACCTCGGATACGCCCGTCTCGGCGGCCTGCACAATCTCAATCCGTATGCCCACGTGATCGCGCAGGCGCCGCACGATCCCGTGTTCCGCCTGACCACCTGGCATCACCTGCGCAGCCCGTATGGGCCGGCGTTCACGGTCGCCACGTATCCGCTGGCGCTGATGCCGCTCCCGGTCGCCTACTGGGTGCTCAAGGTGGTGACGGTGCTCGGCAGCCTCGGCTTCATCGCGCTCGTGGCCCGGATCGCGCGGCAGCTCGGACGCGACCCCCGCTTCGCGGTCCTGCTCGTGGCGGCCAACCCGCTGGTGCTGATGTACGCGATCCCCGGGTTCCACAACGACGTGTTCATGCTGATCCCGGCCATGGGGGCGATCTCGCTGCTGCTCGATGGCCGCGACCGCGCCGCCGGCGTGGCGCTGATGCTGGCGGTGGCGGTCAAGTTCACCGCCATCCTGCTGCTGCCGTTCCTGCTGATCGCGGCTCGACCGAATGGGCGGCGGGTGCGCGTGCTCACCGGGGCGGCGATCTCCGGGGTCGTGCTCGCCGCCGCCTACCTGGTGCTGTTCGGGTTCTCGATCCCGAACCTCTCCGATCAGAGCACGCTGCTGACCAACTTCAGCGTCCCGAACGTGATCGGGGACCTGGCCGGCCTCGGCGGCGGGACGCCCGTGCTGCTGCGCATCGCCAACGTCGCCGTGGTGCTCGCGATCGCGTTCAACGTGCGCCGCCGGGGAGACTGGCTCTCGGGCGCCGGCTGGTCGACGCTGGCGCTGGTCGCTTCGCTGGCCTGGCTCGTGCCCTGGTACATCATCTGGGTGCTGCCGCTGGCCGCGCTCGGGACCAGCGTGCGGCTGCGCCGCGCCACGCTGGCCTTCTCGGCCTTCCTCGTGCTCTCGTTCATGCCGATCACCGGGATCGTGCTCGGAGACCTCGGGATCGACCCGATGAGCGGCTCCGCCGGAGTCGCCTCACAGACCCGTCAGCACCAGCTCGAGCAGTAGCATCCGCCGCCGACCATGCGGCTCTTCGCGCTTCGGGGCGCCAACAGCGTCGAAGCGAACGACGCCAGCTCAATCCTCAGCGCCACGGACGCGCTGATGCGCGAGTTGATGGCTCGCAACGAGCTCGAGGCCGAGGCGATGGTGAGCTGCATCTTCACGCTCACCGACGACCTCGACGCCGAGTTCCCGGCCGTCGCGGCGCGACGCCTGGGCCTCGACCGGGTTCCGCTCCTGTGCGCGCGGGAGGTGCCGGTCCCGGGCGCGCTGCCGCACGTGATCCGGGTGCTGGTGCACTACTACGCCGCTGAGGGCCACGAGCCCCGGCACGTCTACCTCCGCGAGGCCAGGGCCCTGCGCGCCGACCTCGAATCGGCACAATAGGCACCGTGACGATCGAGTTCGCAGAGCGCATCCGTCGCATTCCCGTCTATCCGGTGGCCGCCGGGTACGACCTCGGCGCCGAGGTGGCGATGCTGGCCTCCAACGAGTCTCCATTCGCTCCGGTGCCGGCCGTGGCGGAGGCCGCCCAGCGCGTGCTGACGGGCGTCAACCGCTATCCCGATCCCTCCTACGCAGCGCTGCGGCGCGCGCTCTCGGACCGGTACGGGATCCCGGCCGACCGGATCGCGCTCGGGAACGGATCCTGCGACATCCTGCTGGCGGCCGGCGAGGCCCTGCTCGAGCCCGGCGCGGAGGTCGTGTACGCATGGCCGGCGTTCTCGGTCTACCCACACCTGGCCGCGGCCTCGGGAGCGCGCGCGATCGAGGTGCCGCTCGACGGCGAGGACCGCCACGACCTCGACGCGATGGCGGCCGAGATCACCGTCGCGACGCGGCTGGTGCTCGTCTGCAATCCCAACAACCCGACCTCGACCGCGCTCGGCCTCGACGAGATCGAGGCCTTCCTGGAGCGGGTGCCGCGCCATGTGTGCGTGATCCTGGACGAGGCATACTGCGAGTTTGCGCTGGTGCTCGGTGACCCGTTCGCGTCCGTGGAGCTGCTCCGGCGCTGGCCCAACCTGGTGCTGCTGCGCACGTTCTCCAAGGTCTATGGGCTCGCCGGCCTGCGGGTGGGCTACGGGCTGTGCGGATCGGGCGACTTCCGCACGGCCGTCGACCAGGTGCGGCAGCCGTTCTATCTCGGTGCGGCGGCTCAGGCCGCGGCGGTGGAGGCGCTGGCTCATCAGGACGCCGTCGAGGAACGGGTCGCCCGCACGATCGCGGCGCGGATCGAGCTCGAGACCGGGGTCCGGGAGCTGGGGCTGTGGACCGCAGAGTCGGAAGCGAACTTCATCTGGCTGCGCCTGCCCGACTCTGACGATGCGGCCGAGCAGGAGGCCCGGATCGTCAAGGGACTGGCCGAGCGCGGGGTGCTGGTGCGGGCCGGCGCGGCGCTGGGCGGGGCGGGCGCGATGCGGGTGACCGTCGGCACCGAGGCGGAGAACGCGAAGTTCGTCACCGCGCTCGGCGAGCTGCTGTGAGCCCCGCCGGCCGGTGGACGCTGGCGAGCTGCTGTGAGCCCCGCCGGCCGGCGGGCGCTTGGCTCCGGCTCCCCGGTCTGCTAAAAACGGGGGCTGCGTATGAGTGACCTGAGCCTCTCCAGCAGCGCCAGTCTCGCCGATCAGCCGCTTCGCGGCCGGTCCACGCTCGGTTGCTCTTACGCGAGCTTCTACGCCTGGCGATTTAGCTAGGCGCTCGGCCCCTCGCCGGCCACGGCCGGCGATGCCACGGGGCAGCGCCCGTCTCGCGACGGGCAGGACACGTGGCCGAGCGCCGCAGAACCACTCCGAGTGCCGGTGCTCCGGCGCTCCGGCCCGGGGGCGACCGTCCGCCGGGACCACCCAGAACGTACAGTTCCCAGGCGGAGAAAGGATCAGCAGATGATGATCGTGATGAAACCGACGGCCACCGACCAGGAGGTGCAGGCCGTCATCGACCGGGTGCAGGCAGTCGGTGCCCGCACCCATCCCATCGTCGGCGAGGAGCTGACGGTGATCGGCGCGATCGGCGATCGCGAGCACGTGCAGCGGCTCGAGCTCGAGGGTGCTCCCGGCGTCGACCGCGTGCTGCCGATCCTCAAGCCCTACAAGCTCGCCTCGGCACAGATCAAGCACGGCGAGCGCAGCGTGCTCGACATTGCCGGTCGCAAGATCGGTGGCACCAAGTTCGCGATGATCGCCGGGCCGTGCACGGTCGAGTCGCGCGAGCAGACGCTGAGCACCGCGCGGATCGTCAAGGACGCCGGCGCGACCCTGTTCCGCGGCGGCGCCTACAAGCCGCGCACCTCGCCGTACGCATTCCAGGGCCTCGGGCAGGAGGGCCTGCGGATGCTGGCCGAGGCCAAGGCCGAGACCGGGATGCCGATCGTCACCGAGCTGATGGACCTCCGCGACCTCGACCAGGTGCTCGAGGTGGCCGACGTGATCCAGATCGGCGCGCGCAACATGCAGAACTACTCGCTGCTGGCCGAGGTCGGCCGCTGCGGCGTGCCGGCGCTGCTCAAGCGCGGGCTCTCCTCGACGCTGGAGGAGCTGCTGATGGCCGCCGAGTACATCCTCAAGGAGGGAAACGGCAACGTGATGCTGTGCGAGCGCGGCATCCGCACCTTCGAGACCGCGTACCGGTTCACGCTCGACCTGATGGCGATCCCGGTGCTCAAGCAGATGAGCCACCTGCCGGTGATCGTCGACCCGAGCCACGCCGCCGGCCGGCGCGATCTCGTGCTGCCGCTGTCGCTGGCCGCGGCGGCCGCGGGCGCCGACGGGATCATCGTCGAGGTCCATCCGCAGCCCGACCAGGCGATCTGCGACGGCCCCCAGCAGCTCGTGGCCGACGAGTTCGCCGACTACCTGGAGCGCGTGCACGCGGCTGCGGCGGTGGCCGGTAAGACCCCGTCCCGGACATCGGCGATGGCGGATGCGCTTGTCTGAGGCGCCCGTCAGGAGCCACAGCGCGGGCGAGGAGCTCCGTGATCAGCGGATCGAACGAGTCGAGCCGCTCGCGCCGCCGGCGATGCTGCTCGACGAGCTGGCGCTGGCCGACGGGCGCGCCGAGGTCGTCCAGCACGGGCGCTCGGAGATCCACGCCATCCTCGACGGCCTCGACGATCGCCTGCTCGTCGTCGTCGGGCCGTGCAGCGTCCATGACGTCGCCGCCACGCTCGACTACGCCAAGCGGCTGAGCGAGCTGGCGGCGAGGGTCAGTCCGGATCTGTGCGTGGCCATGCGCGTGTACTTCGAGAAGCCCAGGACGACGACCGGCTGGAAGGGCTTGATCAACGACCCGCACCTGGACGGATCCGGAGACGTCAACACGGGGCTGCGGATGGCGCGAGGGGTCCTGCTGGGCGTGCTCGAGCTCGGCCTTCCGGTCGGCTGCGAGTTTCTCGATCCGATCACGCCGCAGTACATCTCAGATGCGGTCTCCTGGGGTGCGATCGGCGCGCGCACAACCGAGAGCCAGATCCACCGCCAGCTCGGCTCCGGGCTGTCGATGCCGGTCGGCTTCAAGAACCGCACGGACGGCAACGTGCAGGTGGCGGTGGACGCCGTCCGGGCCGCGGCCGTGCCGCATGCGTTCGCGGGGATCGACGTCGACGGGACTCCAGCGATCCTCTACACCCGCGGCAACGGGGATTGCCACATCATCCTGCGCGGGGGCCACCAGGCGCCGAATTACGGCGCCGAGCCGGTCGCGCGGGCGCTCGCCTTGCTGCGCACCGCGGAGCTGCCCGAGCGAGTCGTGATCGACCTCTCGCACGACAACAGCGGCAAGGACGCCGACCGCCAGCCCGCCGTCGCCGCCGAGGTCGCCGCGCAGATCGCCGGCGGCGGCCGCGCGCTCGTCGGCGTGATGCTCGAGTCCTTTCTGCTCCCCGGCCGCCAGGACCTGGATGCGCCCGGCGCGCTGACCTACGGCCAGTCGATCACCGATGCGTGCATCGACTGGGAAACGACCGTCGAGGTCCTCGACGGCCTCGCCGCCGCAGTGCGGGCCCGCCGCAACGCGTGAACATCGCGATCGTCGGGGTCGGCCTGATCGGCGGCTCGATCGCGCTCGCCGCCCGCGAGCGCGTCGGCGCGCACATATCGGGCTTTGACCGCTCCGACGCGGCGCTGGCCCGGGCGGTCGCTCGCGGAGCCGTCGACCGTGGTTGCGTCAGCCTCGAGGAGGCGGTCGGCGACGCCGACGCAGTGTTCGTCGCCGTGCCCGTGGGCGCCCTGCCCGAGGCGGTGGACGCCGCGCTCGCCGCGGCCCCGGCCGGCGGCGTGGTCACCGATGTCGGCTCGACCAAGCGCGCCGTCGTGGCGGCCCACCGCGACCCGAGGTTCGTCGGCGGGCACCCCCTGGCCGGCGCCGAGACCTCGGGCGTCGAGCATGCTCGGGCGGACCTGTTCGACGCCGCCACCTGGTACCTGACGCCGACCGCGCAGACCTCGGGCGTGCTGTATGAGCGGCTGTACCGCCTGTTACGCGAACTCGGTGCGCGCCCGGTGGCGATCGAACCCGACGTCCACGACACGATCCTGGCCAGCGTCTCCCACCTTCCGCACGTCCTCGCCAATGTGCTCGTCTCCCAGGCGGCGCATGCCCTGGCCGCCGGCGACGAGCGGCTGCCGGCCACGGGCCCGAGCTTCCGCGACGCCACCCGGGTGGCCGGAGCGTCGAGCGCCATCTGGACCGACATCTACATCTCCAACCGCGATGCCCTGGTGCTCGGGATCGAGGATACGATCGCGCGTCTGGGCGCGGTCCGCGACGCACTGGCCGCCGGTGACGCGGAGCGGATCACGGCCTGGAACGACACCGCTGCCGCCGACCGCCGGCGGCTGCTCGAGGCCGAGCTGGCCGGCGGCCCGCTGTTCGAGCTGCGCGCCTCGGTCCCGAACCGTCCGGGCGTGATCGCGCAGCTGGCGCTGGAGCTGGGCCGCGCCGGCGTGAACATCACCGACATGGCGCTGTATCCCACGGCCGACATGAGCGAGGGGGTCGTGGCCCTGTGGATCGCCGGCGAGGAGCCCGCCCGCCGAACCGAGGAGCTGGTGGCGCGGCTCGGGTTTCCGGTCGCGCGGGCATGAACGCCCGCTTCGATCCCTCGGGTCCGCTGAAGGGCGCGGTCGCCCCGCCGGCCGACAAGTCGATCTCGCACCGAGCCGCCCTGTTCGGCGCGATGGCCTCCGAGCCGGTGCGGATCCGCAACTACCTGGACGCGGAGGACACCAACTCCACCCTCGCGGCGGTGCGCGAGCTGGGCGCGATCGTCGAGCTGCGAGCCGACGAGCTGCTGATCCGGGGCTGTGGGCTGCGCAACGCCCAGCCACCCGGACGGACAATCGACGTGGGCAACGCCGGGACGCTGATGCGGCTGCTGCCCGGGTGGCTCTCGTTTCAGCAGGGGTCGAGCTTCGTGCTCGACGGCGACGAGTCGATCCGCCGCCGGCCCGTGGACCGGATCGCCGATCCGCTGCGCCTGATGGGCGCCCGCATCGATGCCCGTGAGGGCCGCTTTCCTCCGTTCACCGTTCACGGCGCCCGGCTGGCCGGGGTCGAGTACGAGCTCCCGGTGGCCAGCGCCCAGGTCAAGTCGTGCGTGCTGATCGCCGGGATGACCACGGAGCGCACGGCGGTGATCGAGCCCGTCGCCAGCCGGGACCACACCGAGCGGCTGCTGCTGCGCGCCGGGGCTCCACTCGAGCGCTCGCGTGATCGGCACGGGCTGCACCGCACCACGGTGGGCAATGCGGACGAGCTCGAGCTCGAGCTCGTCGAGGTGCCGGGAGACCTCTCCTCGGCGGCCTTCCTGATCGCCGCCGGAGTGCTGGTGCCCCGGTCCCGCCTGCTGATCGAAGGGGTGGGCGTCAACTGGACGCGAGCCGGCTTCCTGCGCATCCTCGAGCGGATGGGCGCGATCGTCGTCGGCGAGGTCGAGCCCGACGGGCACTTCTCGGCCGCCGAGCCGGTGGCCGACCTCGACATCCGCAGCGGCCCGCTCGAGGGCACGGTGGTCGAGCCGGACGAGGTCCCGCTGGCGATCGACGAGCTGCCGCTCGTGGCGCTGATGGGATGCTTCGCCGAGGGCGAGACGATCGTCCGCGGCGCCGGCGAGCTGCGGGTCAAGGAGTCCGACCGGATCGCGACCGTGGTCGGCGGCCTGCGCGGTCTCGGGGCCGATATCGAGGCGACCGATGACGGATTCGCGGTCCGCGGCACCGGCGGCCTGCGCGGCGGCCGGATCGAGGCCCACGGCGACCATCGCCTCGCGCTGCTCGGGGCGGTGGCCGGGCTCGCCTCGCGTGAGGGCGTCGAGGTGGTGGGCATGGAGGCCGCCTCGGTCTCCTACCCGGGGTTCGCCGACGACCTGGCGCGGCTGGGATAACGCTCGTGGTCGTCGCCATCGACGGGCCCGCGGGAGCCGGTAAGTCGACCGTCGCCAAGGCGGCGGCGAAGGCGCTCGGCTTCACCTACCTCGATTCGGGCGCCATGTACCGGTGCGTGGCCCTGGCTGCGACCGAGCGCGGGCGGCACCCTGCTGAGCTCGCGCCCGAGCTGTGGATCGAGCTCGGAGAGCGGGTCATGCTCGACGGACGCGACGTCACCGAGGCGATCCGCCGGCCTGAGGTGTCCGAGGCCGCGTCCCGCGTGGCCTCCGACCCGGCGGTGCGGACGGCGATGGTCGCCGGCCAGCGCAGGCTGCTGGCCGATGGCGACTGGGTCGCCGAGGGCCGGGACATCGGCACGGTGGTGGCCCCGGACGCGGCGGTCAAGGTGTTCCTGACCGCCTCGCCGGAGGAGCGCGCCCGGCGCCGGGCGGTCGAGCTCGGTGCCGACGCGTCCACCGTGCTGGCCGAGCAGGCGATCCGCGACGAGCGTGACCGCACGCGGGCCCACTCGCCGCTCGAGCCCGCCGCGGGCGCGGCGCTGATCGACACGACCGCGCTGACCCTGGAAGAGGTGGTGGAGCGGATCGTCGAGCTCGTGCGCGAGGCCCGGAGCCACGCCGGCACGGCCGGCCCGTAGCCCGGCCCTGGCCCGCGGGAGGATTCCCGGTGACGTGCACTAGCCTGGCCTGGCCATGAAGATCGCGATCGTCGGTTATCCCAACGTGGGCAAGTCCTCGCTGGTCAACCGCCTCACCGAGTCCCGGGAGGCGGTCGTCCACGAGCGCCCGGGGGTGACCCGTGACCGCAAGGAGCTCAAGACCGACTGGAACGGGCGCTCGCTGACGCTGATCGACACCGGGGGCGTGGACCTCGCGGACCGCGACGCTCTCGCGGGGCTGATCCAGGACCAGGCCCGGGCCGCCCTCGCCGACGCCTCCGCCGCGGTCCTGGTTGTCGACGCTCGCGCCGGACCGCGCCCGGGCGATCAGGAGCTGGCCGACCTGCTCAGGCGCGCGCCGGTGCCGGTGATCGTGGCCGCCAACAAGATCGACTCGGTGCGCGACCTGCCGCTCGCGGCCGAGTTCCACGCCCTCGGGCTCGGCGATCCGGTCGCCGTGTCCGCAGCCCAGGGACTCGGGACCGGAGACCTGCTGGACCGGATGGCGGCGCTGGTGCCCGAGGACGACCGCGACGAGATGGCCGACGACGCCGTCCGCCTGGCGGTGATCGGTCGCCCCAACGTCGGCAAGTCCTCGCTGGTGAACCGGTTCATCGGTGCCGAGCGCGTGATCGTCTCCGACGTGGCGGGCACGACCCGTGACGCGATCGACCTGCCGCTGTCCTTCCACGACCGCGATCTGATCCTGATCGACACGGCCGGTCTGCGCCGCCAGTCCAAGATCGGCGAGTCGCTCGAGTACTACACCTCGCTGCGCTCACGCCGCGCGGCCGAGCGCGCTGACGTGGCACTGGTCGTCTGCGACGCAACCGACGGCGTCACCGCGCAGGACCTGCGGATCGCCGAGCTGGCGATGAAGAGCGGCTGTGCGACGGCGCTGGTGCTCAACAAGTGGGACGTCGCGGTCGACGTCGACCTCGAATACGAGCGCGCGCGGGTGCAGCAGAAGCTGCGGCTGCGCCCGCGCGTGCTCACCGCGAGCGCCAAGACCGGCCGCCACGTCGAGCGGCTGCTGGTGGAGGCGCTGGCGCTCGCGGACCGCACCAGCGGGCGCATTCCCACGCCGCAGCTGAACCGCTTCATCTCCGACTCGATCGCCGCCCGCCAGCCGCCGGCGCGCCAGGGGCATCGGCTGAAGCTGATCTACATGACCCAGACCGGGGAGCGCCCGCCGCGATTCTCGATCCAGGTCAACACGCGCGACCGGGTGACCCGGGACTACGCCTACTTCCTGGAGAACCGGCTGCGGGAGCGCTACCGGCTCGAGGGGATCCCGCTGATCATCGACTTCGTGGAGCGCAACGAGCGCCGGTCCCGCGCCCAGCGGGGCGCGCGCGACCACGGCCGCGGAAGCGGCCACGATCAGCCGCCGGGTGGCGCCGGCGAGGCCGCAGCCTGATTTGATCGCCACGAGCCTCGACGCGATCGCCGCCGTGCGAACCCACGCGCGATCGCTGACGGAGGACCCGCGCTAGCAGCTGACGGCCGGGCGGCCCTCATCGCGGGTCACCTCGCTACTCTTTCTCGACTCTTACCAGCTCCTCAGCCTCGGTGACCAGACAGGACTGATCCGTAGCGCGCGGTACATGGCGCTGCGAACGGATCTCGAACGAGTCCGCGCGATCAGTCTGCGGTCGTCGAGCGGGGAGGCCGATTCGACCGCGGAGCTGTTCCTCCAGATCTCATGACCAACCTTCCCGACAACGAGTACCTGTTCACGTCCGAGTCCGTCACCGAGGGCCACCCGGACAAGATCGCCGACCAGATCTCCGACGGCGTGCTGGATGCCGTGCTCAGGGACGACCCGACCGGCCGCGTTGCCTGCGAGACGCTCGTCAACACCGGCCTCGTGGTGGTCTCGGGCGAGATCACGACCGACACCTACGTGGACATCCAGGAGATCGCTCGCGAGACGGTCAGGAAGATCGGCTACGACAACGCCGAGTATGGCTTCGACTGCAAGACCTGCGCGGTCATCAACGCGATCGACAAGCAGTCCCCGGACATCGCCCAGGGCGTCAACCAGGCCTACGAGGCGCGGACCACGCCCGGTGACGACGACGAGCTCGACATCGCCGGCGCCGGTGACCAGGGCATGATGTTCGGCTACGCCGCTCGCGAGACCGACGAGCTGATGCCGCTCCCGATCGCGATGGCCCACAAGCTGGCCAAGCGTCTGGCGGACGTCCGCAAGGCGGAGATCGTGCCCTACCTGCGACCGGACGGCAAGACCCAGGTGACCGTGCGCTACCTCGACGGTCGCCCGGTCGAGATCGAGAAGCTGCTGATCTCGACCCAGCACCGCGAGGGCGCGGAGTCGCTGATCAAGGACGACCTGTGGGAGCACGTGGTCGAGCCGGTCCTGCCCGACAACCTGTTCGACTCCCAGAAGCTGCACAAGAACTTCCTCGTGAATCCCACCGGGCGGTTCGTGATCGGCGGCCCGATGGGCGACTGCGGGCTCACCGGGCGCAAGATCATCGTCGACACCTACGGCGGCATGGCCCGCCATGGCGGTGGCGCGTTCTCCGGCAAGGACCCGTCGAAGGTCGACCGTTCCGCGGCCTACGCCGCCCGCTACGTGGCCAAGAACGTGGTCGCCGCCGGCCTCGCGGACCGGGCCGAGGTGCAGGTCGCGTATGCGATCGGCGTCGCGCACCCGGTGTCGGTGATGGTCGAGACGTTCGGGACCGAGAAGATCGGCCGCGGCCGCATCCTCGACCTGATCAACGAGCACTTCGACCTGCGGCCCGGTGCGTTCCGGTCCTACCTGCGCCTGCACCGGCCGATCTACCAGAAGACCGCGGCCTACGGCCACTTCGGGCGTGAGGATCGCGACTTCACCTGGGAGCGCACCGACAAGGCCGAGGCGCTGCGCGCCGCCGCCGGACTCGGCAGGGCGCCGGTTGGGGCGTAGCCCGCTCAGGTACGGGCGTCGCCGCGCTCAGGTGGAGGCGGCCCCGGCCCGTTGAGCGGGTCGTGGGCCGCGGCGCTCAGCTGAAGGGCGGCCCCGGCCCGTTGAGGGGGTCGTGTGCCGCGGCGCCGGCGCGCTCGTGGATCGCCCGGTCGACGGTGCGGACGATCCGCTCGGGGCTGGCCACGCCGCGGAACGAGAAGTCGAACTCGGCGCTGCCGGCGGTATCGAAGTCGACCGTGCCCACCCGCAGGATGCGTTCCAGCAGGCTCTGGCGGGCGTTGACGTTCTGAACGCGGTCCAGGCGGGTCTGGTGGATCTCACGGGAGAGGATGCCGCGCTCGATCGTCAGGCGCTGGTTGGTGATGCCGTAGGTCGTCTGGATTCGCCGCACCGCACCCAGGCCGAGCACCAGCACCATCGCGGCGGCGACCGCCAGCACCACCCAGCCCACCTCGACGTGCCCGACCGCGACCGCCGTGACCACGCCGGCGACCGCGCCCGCGGCCACGGCAGCGAGGAACCCGAGGATGTAGAAGCCGAGGATCGATCGCCACGACGGGTGACCGATGAAGAAGACTTGCTCGCCGGGCTCTGGCTGCACGGGCGCGCAGCGTAGCGGCCTGGCGGCTCCGATGCCGAGGGTCGGTGTTCAGGTCCCGGGGGCTGAGGCTCAGATCCCCAGCGACGCGGCCGCCAGGGCGACAGCGATCAGCAGCGAGGCGAGCAGCGCGATCAGCCCTGCCAGCGGTGCGGGCTCGGTCCGCACCGGCCCGTCGCCCTGGAAGATGGCAAACCCGGCGACCACGGGGCTGCCACCGAGCGCGCAGGCCCAGGCCCACCCCTGACTGCCCGACCGGCCGGCGGCCACGGTCCCAAGCGTGCGGGCGCAGGTGTCGAGCGCGATCCCGAAGGCGAGCAGCAGACGGCCCTGATCGAGGCCGGCCCTGACCACCAGTCCGTACACCTCGGCGAACACGATCACCAGCAGCGCCACGCCGAGCACCAGGTCGAGGCCGTGAATCGGGGCTCCTGGGGGAGACTGGCGGGGCTTCTGCGGGCGCGGCGCGGGCCGTGGCGCGGGCCGTGGCGCCGTCGCGGCGCCTGGCCTGGGCGCGGGCCACGGCTTCAGCGCCGGTCTCGGAGTGGTGCGCGCCGGGGCGGGCCTCCGGGCCACGAACCGGGCCGCTCGCTCAGCGGCCTCGGCCTGCGAGCGGCCCACCCGTCGCCGCTCGGGCGGGGCCGGGATGGGGGGGATGGCCAGCGACGCCATTGCGCGGGCGACGGCACGCTCGGGCGGCAGCGGCGGCGCCTCGCCGATCCTTGGCCGCGCGGGCGCGATGTCGGCGATCAGCTTGCGGAGCGAAGCCTCGGCGGCGGAACGGTCGGCGCCGAGCTCGGAGGGCGCCAACTCCAGCAGCCGCAGCCCGTGCGGGGGGATCAGCTCGCGGTAGACGTGATCGTCAGGCCCCGGTTCGGCGCGGCAGACGACGACCAGCCGGCTGGCCGGATAGTAGGAGTCGACCACGAGCCATTGTTCGGGACCCGCGCCGGGGGCCTTCAGCCACCCGAACAGGTGGCGGCGGCGACCGGGGTGGCCGACAATGCTGTCGCACAGGCCGAGGATCTCGGCGACGTCGAGCGCCTGCGTGCCATTGCCCGGTCGATCCGAGCGGACCGGCTCGCCGACAAGGCGTTCCCCCGTCATCCTCAGGCAACTCTACCCAAGGCGCCCGAGAGGGTCCCGCACTTCAGTGCGGGGATGAATCGGGGCGGGCGGCTCACGGCGGGGCGGGGTTGGGATTCGATGTGGCGTTTGAGCACGTTGAGTGGAGCGCCGCCGAGGCTGGCGGCGAAGTCGCTCGGGGATCAGAGATGGCCGCGGCATCCGCGTCGGAGCTGGGGAAACTCGCGGCGGAGCACGTGCGCGGAGCGGCGCTTGAGCCGGCGCGCGAGCTCGGGGACCGGCATGTGTGGCGGATGGGCGATCAGGAAGTGGATGTGGTCGCGTTCGCCGGAGAACTCGGTCAGCTCGCAGTCGAGCGCGTGGAGCATTCGGTCGGGTCCGTCCTGCAGCCGCGCCAAGATCGGTGCGGTGAGCGCTTTGCGATCG
>JADGPN010000373.1 GCA_017882465.1 Solirubrobacteraceae bacterium | reverse complement strand
CGTGTACGAGGCTGGCACGACGGCCAGCTCAGAGCCGTACCAGCCCGTCTTGTAGGCGAGCTGGCGGTGAAGCTCGCCCCAGCCTTGGGCGAGGATCGAACGGTTCAGCCCGCGCTTCTGCGCAACGTTCACTCGCGGCTGCGCGAGCGTGCCCTTGGCCGAGCGGGTCAGGTTCTTGATCCGCAGGTCCTCGATCACGATCAGGCCGTGGCTGTTGGCCAGCTCGATCGAGAGCTTGTGAACGAAGTCATTGCGGATCCGGGTCTCGCGCGCGCAGCCGGCCGATCGCGTCCAACGTGCGCTGGTGGCGTGCAGAGCGCCGGCGGTGATCGTTGGCACGGTGCCGGCGGGCGGTCTCCTGACGCCCAGCCTTGCGTGAAAGCCGCCGAGCCGTTTGCCCTGACGGCCGCGAAGCTCGGGGCAGCGGCACAGCGCGCCGGTCGACAGCGCGACCGACGCGGCGACACCACGGTCGATCCCGACCGCCGGACCGTCGTGTGGCTGCGCCGGCCGCTGATCGAGCGCGACGCAGAAGCTGACGTGCCAGCCGAGCGCGTCACGGCTGACGGTCGCGTGGCGGATCTCGCCACCGATCGGCCGCGAGAGACGAAACCGGCACCAGCCGAGCTTCGCGATCCGGACCTCGGACCAGCGGCGGTTCAGCTTGCCGACCGCGAGGTCGCGGCCCTGCGGCAGCCGAAAGCTCTCGCCGCGACCCTTGCGCTTGAACCGCGGGCAGCCGCCGAGGCCCGCGAAGTACCGCCGGTACGCCGTATCCAGGTCGCGGAGCGTCTGCTGCAGGCTCTGCGCGATCGCGTCCTCGCCAAGCCACCCGAACCTTCGCGGCGCTTGAGACCGGGCAACTCGCCCATCTGCTGCACGCCCCACACAGCCGGCCGGCGCAGCTGCCGTACCACACGTCGCTGCCCGAGCGCAGCGTTCCACACCGCCCGCCAGCAGCCCGCGATCCGCGCCGCCTGCTCGACGTGCTCAAACGCTACATCGAATCCCAACATCGCCCCGCGTGAGCCGCGCGCCCGATTCATCCCCGCACTGAAGTGCGGGGCCCTCTCGGGCGCATCGGGTAGAGACCGGGGCCCTCGGGGGTGGGGTGGAGCCGAGGTGAGAGTGAATTCGGTCCTGTTGGCGGTGCTCGCCCTGATCGCAGGGCCTGCGGCGCAGTCGGCGCCGGCCAGCGGCACCACGCAGCCGCCGGCGGTCAAGGTGAGCCCGCGCACCGGCACCGCGAAGACGCACTTCGTGGTCAGCTTCAGCAGCTCGGCGCGGACCGGCAGCCTCGGCGTCGTGGCGAGCCACGACGTGCTCGTGGCCTCGGGGCCGGCGGCGGGCCGGGGATGTCTCCACACCATCGACGCCCAGATTCCCGACTCGGGCGCCGGCGCCAAGGTCCGGGTGGTGCTGAACCCGGCCCGGATCGGCGGCAAGTGGTGCACGGGGACCTATCGCGGGCAGGTCGAGGAGCTTCAGGGCCCCGAGTGCCCGGTCGGCCGGGCGTGTCCCGCATTCGTGCTCTTCCGGGGGACGATCGGGCGCTTCAGCTTCCAAGTCAAGCGCCCGGCGCCCAAGCCCAAGCACGGCTGACCGTCGCGCCGGGGGGTCGCGCCGCCCAGCCGGCCTCGTCGCGCCGGCCTCGCGCAGCGCTGCGCATGGGGTCCTGCGTCCTCGGCCCAGCATCCACCGGTGACCGCTCTCGGGTGCGACCGCACTTACGGGGCAGACCATTAGCATCCGCTCGCATGGAGCTCGAGCTGCCTGACGGAACGAAACTGGAGCTGGCCGATGGCGCCACGGGCGCCGACGCGGCGGCGGCGATCGGGGCCGGGCTCGCCCGCGCCGCGCTGGCGGTCAAGGTCGACGGCGAGGTCCGCGACCTCTCCCGGCCGCTGTCCGGGGACGGCCCCGCCAAGCTCGAGGTGATCACCGAGCGCAGCGGCGACGACGCGCTGGCCCTGATCCGCCACGACACCGCTCACGTGCTCGCGGCGGCGGTGATGGAGCTCTATCCCGGGGTCAAGATCTCGATCGGCCCGGCGATCGAGAACGGCTTCTACTACGACTTCGAGTTCCCGGAGGGCGTCACCGTCACGGAGGGCGACTTCGACGCCATTGAGGCGAAGATGCGCGAGCACATCGCAGCGGATGAGCCGTTCGTGCGCGAGGATGTGGCGGCAGGCGACGCACTCGAGCGCTTCCTGTCCGAGGATCAGGACTACAAGGTGGAGCTGATCGAGGACCTCGTCCGCAACCAGGGGGTGCACAGCGTCTCCCTGTACACCAACGGCCCGTTCACCGACCTCTGCCGGGGGCCGCATGCGCCCTCGACGAAGCGCATCAAGTCGTTCAAGCTGCAGTCGGTGGCGGGCGCCTACTGGCGCGGCGACGCCGCCAACAAGATGCTCACGCGCGTGTATGGAACGGCCTTCTTCTCCAAGCGCGATCTGGACGAGTATCTGGAGCGCCTTGAGCGAGCGCGTGCCCTCGATCACCGCCGGCTGGGGCCGCAGCTGGGCCTGTTCACGTTCTCTGAGGTCTCGCCCGGCTCCGCGTTCTGGTTCCCCGCCGGGACCCGGGTGTTCAACTCGCTGGTCGCGCTGAGCCGCGAGATGGGCGCCGAGCGCGGGTACACCGAGGTCAAGACACCGCAGCTGTATGACAGCTCACTGTGGAAGACCTCCGGGCACTGGGACAAGTACCGGGAGAACATGTTCCTGACCGAGTCCGAGGATCGCCCGCTGGGCCTCAAGCCGATGAACTGCCCCGGGCACGCCCATCTGTTCTCGCTCCGGCGCCATTCCTACCGGGATCTGCCGGTGCGCTACTCCGAGCCGGGCCTGCTGCATCGCAACGAGCCCAGCGGGACGCTGCACGGACTGCTGCGGGTGCGCCACTTCGCGCAGGACGACGCCCACATCTTCTGCGCCGAGGACCAGATCCAGGAGCAGGTGGCGGCGTGCCTCGAGTTTGCCTTCGCCACCTACGCCGTGTTCGGGCTCGACGTCCGACTCGAGCTCTCGACCCGTCCCGAGCAGCGGATCGGCCGTGAGGAGCTGTGGGACAAGAGCGAGGCGGCCCTCACGGCGGCACTCGAAGCGCAACACCTCGAGTACACGCTGCACGAGGGCGACGGCGCCTTCTACGGGCCGAAGATCGACATGCACATGACCGACTCGCTGGGGCGCTCGTGGCAGCTGGGAACGGTGCAGCTCGACTACAACTTCCCCGAGCGCTTCGACCTGACCTACACCGGCGCGGACAACGCCGAACATCGTCCGGTGATGATCCACCGCGCGATCATGGGCTCCTACGAGCGGTTCATCGGCATCCTGCTCGAGCACCTCGCGGGCGAGCTGCCGGTCTGGCTCGCTCCGGTGCAGGCGATCGTCCTCCCGATCTCCGACCGGCACGGCGACTACGCCCGGGCCGTCGAGGCTCGGCTCCGCGAGGCCGGAGTCGAAGCCGAAGCGGACGAGCGCACCGAGTCGGTCGGGCGCAAGATCCGCGACGCCGAGCTGCGCAAAGTCCCCTACATGCTCGTGGTCGGGGACCGCGAGCTGCAGACGGGCGAGGTGTCGCTGCGCGAGCACGGCAAGGGGGATGCCGGCTCCGTCGCAGTCGGCGAGTTCATCGACCGTGTCCGATCCGAGATCCGCGCTCGCTCTGCCCGCTGAGCGCCGCTATACTCGTTCGTGTTGATCCAAGCGCCTCATCACACACGGCCGCGTCCCGCTTGACGTTGAGCCAACACAGCAGCTAGTGCCGGTTCCCCGTAGGTTCGACCGGCGTCCGCCGGAGCGCGATTCCACTCGTGTCAACGATCGTATTCGCGTGCCCGAGGTCAGGCTCGTCGGCGAGGACGGCAAGCAGATCGGCGTGATCAAGACGCCCGATGCTCTCCGGTACGCGCAGGAACGCGATCTCGACCTGGTCGAGGTGGCCCCCGACGCGCGCCCGCCCGTCTGCCGGGTGCTCGACTACTCCAAGTACAAGTACGAGCAGGCCCAGAAGCAGAAGGCCGCCCGCAAGCACCAGCAGCAGATCACGATCCGCGAGATCAAGTTCCGGCCGAAGATCGCCCAGCACGACTACGACACGAAGAAGGGTCACGTGACCCGCTTCCTGAAGGGCAAGGACAAGGTCAAGATCACGATCATGTTCCGCGGCCGCGAGGTCACCCACCCGGAGCGCGGCACAGCGCTGCTCGACCGGCTGGCCGGTGAGCTGGCCGACATCGCCGTGATCGAGCAGTCGCCGCTGCAGGACGGGCGCAACATGACCATGCTGCTCGCCCCCTCCAAGGCCGTGCTCGCCGGCGAGCACGGCAAGGAGGACGGCGCGGAGGCCGCCAACGGAGCCGCGGCGCCGGCGGCCGAGAGCCCCGACGGAGCCGCCGCGCCCGTGGCCGAGAGCCCCGACGGAGCCGCCGCGCCCGTGGGGGACAACAGCGTCGGCGCGGCCGCACCCGGGGCGCAGACCAGCGACGACGCGG
>JADGPN010000372.1 GCA_017882465.1 Solirubrobacteraceae bacterium | reverse complement strand
GCTCGCACTCCTGCACTGGATCGTGGACAAAGTGATTGGCGAGCGGCGCGCACGTGCTTTCCTCCTCCCACAGACGGATCGTGACGACCCTCTAATCGCGACCCTGTACGACGCTCGGGTGCTACATGTGATCAAGCGCGGCGTAGCGGCGCAGGATCGCGCGGGCGTGCGCTTCGATGTATACGCGCTCGACTACGGCTGCTACGTCGAGTTCATCAACACAGCAAGGGCTCCGGAGGGCCTCTTCGAGGCGGACTCGGAAGAGACGACGGAAGGCACCTGGGTCGAGGTGCCGGCCAACGACTACCGATCCATTCGTCGGTCCATCCTCGACCTCCACGAGTTCCGGGGGCGACAGCGCCCCCTCACCAAAGCAATCTCGTCACAGCGCGAGAGCGACACTTAACGCGGCTATGTGGGCGCGCAGCCGATCTGCAGCGGCGCGGCTCAGACAGCGGGCGCCGCCGCAGCGGCGTTCGCGTGCAGCTTGAGGATCTGGAGGTCCTAGCGCGTTCGAGTTTCCCGGCATACGGTACCTGGACCGCTCCGCCCGAGCTACGTGGTGCACAGGGAAGCCTCGTGTTTGTCGGTGTGCCGGTCGAGCGCCGCGTCCGCAAACGTTCGCGAGACACGAATGCCACGCCGTCGAGACGGCCGGCGCTATAAGGCTTCGAGGTGTAACGCTTCCCGTGTACGCGCCAATGCCACGTCGTTGGGGGTTCGCGATACACGCCCGGTGGCAAATCACTGACCGCAACCTGTCGCCGGACAGCAGCAGAAGCGCGTTGGACGCGACCACCGGAAACGGCTCGGTGATCGAGAGCGTGTCAAGCTCCCCGCACGGACGCACGTTCGTCGTCCCATGCGGGAGAGGGTCCGGCTAGCTTGCCTGTCCTCGCTCCGCTGGCAATGTGGATCTGAGCGCGGTGCATGCGGCACGTGGGCGGGGGGTGCTGGCCCTCCTTGCGGGATCTGATTGAAGTGCTTTGCTGTCTAGGGGGATCTGAGAACCAGCCGAAGAATTGAGCGTTCCAAATGTCAGACAGCCTGACCGAGCAGCAAGTGGCGGAGCTTCCCGAGCACTTGGAGGACGATCAGGTCGAGGAGGGCGCTGCGGCCACGTCGCCGAAGGCCGGTCTGTTTCGCTTTGCCCGGATGACCGGCTCGTCGATCGCGGGGCGTGACGCGGCGGGGTGGGTGACTGATTTTCTCAACGCGGCCTACTACCGCCGCTCGGTGCAGGAGCGCGATGTCGATGACCTGCGCCTGGCGTTCTGTGTGCTGACCACCTACTGGTATCGCAAGCCTGCTCACGGCCGCCTGCATGTCACCGATCTGCCGGCCTTCCACCGTGCCTTCGGCAAGGAGCGCTTCGCCATCGGGGATTCCAGTCGCGGGACGCTGAGCCGCGCCCAGTTGCTCGACGGCGCCGCGCGTCTGTTGGGCGCTTGGTTTCCGGCGGCGTATGCCGATGACGCTCGGCGCGGCTGGGGGATTGCCTTTGAGACCGGCGAGGACCGCGCCGCGTATGACCCGGAGAGCCGGATGAAGCTCGCTCGCGTGGGCGAGCTGACCCCGGAGCGCGCCTCGATGTCTGCGCAGACCTGGCACACCTATCCGCCGGTTTGGATGCCCTCGGCCGAGGCCGTGGTCGCTGCTCTTACGGCGCCTGAGACCTGGCCGGATTACGCCAGTGAGATCGGTCGGTTCACGCCGCTGCGCGCTGGCGGCCTGGCCGGCCAGACTTTTGAGATCGAGGTCGCCGCAGGCACCGCCTCTGGACGCCCGGTGTTTACGCGCGGGTATGTGACGATCACCAAGCTGGTGACGCTCGATGATCCGGAGGCCCTGCGGACGTGGGTGACGGCGCTGGAGGACGGCCTGCGGCGCTACGGGGGGAGCGAGCCGCGGGCCGTGCCGGAGGGCGGGCAGGCGCTGGTCGGCTTTGACCTGACCACACACGAGGGACATTTCATGGGCAACGGCCACAACCGGCTGCTGCTCTACCACGATGGCCAGGCCTGGGTGCGGGCCGCGGGCACGTGGGACCCGATGCCGTGGCACATCGCGCAGAGCTACCAGATCGCCGGACGGGACGCCCAGCACGCCTTCTGGGGCCAGGGCAACGTCGTCGCGCAGAGTCTGCTGCATCAGCTGGCGCTGCAGATCGCGGCGTGAGCGACGCGATCGTGATCGGCAGCGGGCCCAACGGCCTCGCTGCGGCCATCCGCCTCGCCCGCGCCGGCCGATCGGTGATCGTGCTGGAGGCCGCCGAGCACCCGGGCGGCGCCGTCCGCACCGAGGAGCTGACCCTGCCCGGGTTTCGTCATGACACCTTCTCCTCGGTGTATCCGGCGGCGGTCGCCTCACCGGTCTTCGCCTCCATGCCCCTGTCAGAGCACGGCCTGGCATGGGTCCACCCGGGCGCCTGCATGGCGCACCCGCTCGCGGGCGGAGACGCCACCGTGCTCTATCGCGATCTCGAGGCGACCGCCCGTTCGCTTGACCGCCAGAGCCAGGGCGACGGCCGACGCTGGATCGAGTTCGCCGGACCCTTCCTGGACGCTTTCCCGGCGGTACGCGCGACGATGCTGACCGGGTTTCCCCCGATCGCAGGACCGCTGGCGCTGCTGCGCCGCGTCGGTCCGAGGCGATTCGCGGGCTTCACGCGGCTGCTGAGCGGCTCGGCGGTGGATCTCGCTGAGCGCCTGTTCAAGGGTGACGGCTCACGCGCGTGGCTGTACGGCACGGCGATGCACGGCGACACGCCGCCGGGCAAGGCGGGCGCGGGGATCGCCGCCTTCTATTTGAATCTCCTCGGCCACGGCGTCGGATGGCCCAGCCCCCGCGGCGGAGCCCAGCGGCTCACCGATGCGCTCGTCGCCTACCTGCAAAGCCTCGGCGGCGAGATCCGCACCGGCGCGAACGTCGAGATCGTTCTGTCCTCAGGCGGGAAAGTGCGCGGCGTCGGGGTAAGCGGAGCGGAGGAGCTCACCGCGCCGCTGGTGATAGCCGACGTAATGCCGCACGCGCTGCTCGAAATGACCGGCGACGCGCTAGCCGGCTGGTATCGCAAGGCGCTGCGGCGCTATGTCTACGGGCCGGCGACGCTGAAGGTCGACTGGGCGCTCGACGGCCCGATTCCATGGCTCAACGACGAGGTCAGCCGCGCCGGGACGGTGCACGTCGCCGGGTCAGGGCAGGAGCTGCTCAGCGCGATCGCCGAGAGCGCCGGGCGTCTGCCGCGGCGGCCGTTCCTGCTGCTCGGTCAGCAGAGCATCGCCGACCCGACCCGCGCGCCCGATGGCAAGCACACTGCATGGGCTTACACGCACGGCCCCGCGAGTGTCGACTGGCCAGGCCTCACCGATCGCCACGTCGAGGCGATGGAGGCTCAGATCGAGCGCTTCGCGCCAGGCTTTCGTGACCGCATCCTCGCGCGCCACACGCTGGCTCCAGCGGAGCTCCAGGCTCGCGACGCGAACCTTGTTGACGGCGACGTCGGCGGCGGCAGCTACGTACTGCGCCAAGCGGTGTTCCGCCCGATTCCCTCACCATCCCCGTACCGCACGCCACTTTCGGGCCTGTTCCTGGGAAGCGCAGCGGCCTTTCCCGGCGGCGCGGTTCACGGCGTGCCCGGCGACGCCGCCGCTCGGGCGGCGCTGAGCCACGCCCGGCGGCGCCCGCTGAAAGCGCAGTAGCCAGAAGCTCTCGAACCAGTCTGCTTCCCGCGTCTGCTCGGAACGAGCAACGGGCCGTGCGGAAGCTTGACGCGCTCTCGCTCACAAGCGGGCTCGAAAACCGCCTTCAGTCACGTTTCTACTCATAACCGTGACCGTATCCGCAGATGTTGGCGCCTCTTGACGGAAACGTGACTGGAAGGCGAGAGAGCCCCCCGGCCGGGGGTCGTGAGCGTGGCACTGGGCGAGTGAATGCGCGTCGGCGCGTAACGAGCAGGCTCGCGGTTACGTTGCCTTCTCAGTGGGGCACAACCCAGAACGCGATCACCGCGTACTGGACCGGCGGCCGCAACGATGACGAGGGCGTAGAAGACCTCGTGGTATCCGAACACCGCGGGCACCGGGTCTGGGCGCCTCACCGCGTAGATGACGGCGCCCACCGTGTAGAGCACGCCGCCGAGCCCGAACAGCGTCAAGCCGCCGACACCGATCGCGACCGCGAGCTGGGGGAAGGCCGCGACCGCGACCCAGCCCAGCGCGATGTAAGCGACGGCGAACCGCCATGTCGGCGCGTCGATCCATACGAGCTTGAACACGACGCCGGCCAGCGCCCCCGCCCACACAGCGATGAGGGTCGCGGTGCTCAGCCGTCCGTGGACGGCGAGCAGGGCGAGCGGTGTGTAGGCGCCCGCGATCAGCATGAAGATCATCGAATGGTCGAGCCGGCGCATCCAGCGCCACGCGGACAGCGACCGCCAGTTGACGCGGTGATACAGCGCGCTCACCCCAAAGAGCGCCACCAGGCTGACCGCGTACACCGTCACGGCGATGCGGGCGCGCTCGCTG
>JADGPN010000371.1 GCA_017882465.1 Solirubrobacteraceae bacterium | reverse complement strand
GCGCCCGCGGCGGCAACCACGGCGACCACGCCGACCACGCCGACCACGCCGACCACGCCGACCACGCCGACCACGCCGACGACGCCGTCGACCACCTCGACGCCGACCACGAGCACACCTTCGTCGCAGGGCACGACTCCGTCGATCGCTCCGCCCAGCACGGGAGGCGCGAAGAAGCAGAAGCCGTCGGTCAACCATCACACGAGCCCGGTCCCAACCGTCACCGTCCCGTCGGGCAAGTCCAAGGGCCAGAAGCCGACCACCGGCAGCGGCTCCAGGACCGCCAAGAAGTCCAAGCCCGCGCCCCCGCGCACGAGGTCCGGTGTGCCGACGGCGGCGAATCCGACCTTCTCGTTCTCGCTGCCGGGCCCGGCTCCGATCGGGGTGCCGAACTTCTTCATCGACAACTTCCGGATTCCGCCCTTCCTGCTTCCGATCTATCAGGCCGCGGGAATCGAGTACGACGTGCCCTGGCAGGTGCTGGCGGCGATCAATGAGATCGAGACCGACTACGGGCGCGACCTGTCGGTGAGCTCGGCCGGCGCGGTGGGCTGGATGCAGTTCCTGCCGGCGACGTTCAAGACGTACGCGGTGGACGCCAACGGAGACGGCGTCGCCGATCCGTACAACCCGGTGGACGCGATCTTCAGCGCGGCCAAGTACCTCTCCGCGGCGGGCGCGTCGAAGGATCTGGGCAACGCGATCTTCGCCTACAACCACGCCTCCTGGTACGTGCAGTCGGTGCTGCTGCGCGCCCAGTTGATCGGCGGCATGCCCCAGCAGCTGATCGGCGCTCTGACCGGTCTGGTCGAGGGCGACTTCCCGGTCGCCGCGCCGGCCAAGTACGCCGACGACGCGGTCGAGAAGCTCGCGACCCAGCGCGTGCACGGCGCCAACGCCGCGATCCCGGTCTCCTCGGATCCGAATTCCAAGGGCGTCTCGATCTTCGCCAAGCAGGGCTCCCCGGTGATCGCCGTCAACGACGGCAAGATCGTCAAGATCGGCCAGAGCAAGCAGCTGGGCAGGTACATCGAGCTCCAGGACGCGACCGGGAACGTCTACACCTATGCGCAGCTCGGATCGGTGGCCACGCAGTACCCGGTCCCCAATCCGGTGCACGTGACCGCCGCGCAGATCGCCAAGGAGCTGAAGACCGGCCCCGCCCCGGCCGGTCAAGCGCCCAGCGCCCCGGCCACGGCGGGCTCGCAGAACCAGCTTCCCGCGCCCACGACCGTCAAGGCGAGCTCGCGTGCCGGGAGCGAGAAGATCACGCTTCCGACCACCTCCAGCACGGCGGCGGCGGACGCGGGGGCGCAGCCCGCCTCGGTGCCGTCGGTGCCGTTCGTCAAGGAGCGCCTGTTCGCGCACCCCTCGCGCCCGGCGTCCTACGCGGCCGGCGGCTCGCAGCAGATGCAGAGCCTGGCCGGGCAGGTCTCGAGCTTCCAGAACTACTTCTCCAGCGTCCTGCACCTGGGCAAGAACCAATACACGCTCAAGCCGCTGACGGTCGGCTCGATCGTGGTCGCCGGAACGATCCTCGGCCGCCTCGCCGCTCCGGCCCCGCAGCTCGCCTCGCACGTGCTGTTCATGATCCAGCCCGCCGGCAAGAAGGCCCCCCAGATCGACCCCAAGCCGATCCTGGACGGCTGGAAGCTGCTCGAGGCCACCGCCGTCTACCGCGCGGCCAACAAGGACCCGTTCTTGGGAACGAACGCCAAGAACCCCACCATCGGCCAGGTCCTGCTGATGAGCAAGGAGCAGCTCCAGCAGCGGGTGCTCGCCGACCCGCACATCCAGATCTACGCCTGCGGACGGCGTGACATCCAATCCGGAGTGGTCGATCGCCGGATCCTCGCCACGCTGGCGTTCCTGTCCGGCTCGGGCCTCGACCCATCGGTCTCCGGTCTCGTCTGCGGCGCCAGCCTGACCCGCAGCACCGGCACCGACAGCGCCGGCGCCACCGGCTCGAGCATGGATATCTCCGCCGTCAACGGCATCCCCGTCCTCGGGCATCAGGGCAAGGGCTCGATCACCGACCAGACCATCCGCCGACTGCTCACCCTGCAGGGGACGTTCAAGCCCGACCAGATCATCAGCACCATGAGCTACACGGGCCAGAGCAACACGCTCGCGCTCCCCGACCACGCCAATCGCGTCCAGGTCACCTACACGCCGCTGTTCGGCCAGAACAAGAAGCTCTCGGCCCAGATCGCGAGCGCCCTGAACCCGGGCCAATGGGTCAAGCTCATCAACCGCATCGGCCAGATTTCCGAGCCCGTCGTGCCGATCGCGCCCAGCAAGTACGCGATCAGCACCGGACGCGGCTGAGCACCACCACGGACCTGTTCCGCTTCGCCCAGGTCGAGCTGCCCTGGGCGCTGGGACCACCCGACGGCCGCTATCTGCTGCGCCGGCCGTCCGATCCAGCCGACGCGCTGCCCGCGCACGTGCTGGTGCTGGCCACGCTGGGCGCGCCGGAGCGGCGCCGGCGGCTGGGCCAGCGAAAGCGCCGCCAGGCCGAGCCCGAGCCCGCGCCCGAGCCCGTCTCGACCGGCCAGGCCACGATCATCGACGTCGGCGACCCACTGCCGGACGAGGCACAGGCCAGGGCCTGGCTCGCGGGCGCCGGCGAGGACGAGCTGGGGCAGGGCCTGGCCGTGCTCAATCGCGCCCTTCACGCCTTCCGCCTGGTCACCGCGGACCCGTACCTGCACGAGGTGGCGCGCGACCAGGCGCTGGTGGCCCGGATCGGGTTCGGCGCCGGCGAGCAGGTGGCCGAAGGCCAGTGGACCGAAGCACACGAGCTCGTGACGGTCGCCCGCCGCCAGCGCCGAGCCGCGGTGCTCCAACCCCAGGCGCACCTGGCCGCCATCCTCAGTGGCCGCCACCAGGCGCTGGCCTGCGAGGAGCTGGCGCTGCGCGCCCGCCTGGACCTCGACCACTCACGGGACCGCGAAGCCGCCCTGCAGGTGCTGGTCGCGCTCGACGCCACACTGGCCGAGCTCGCCCTCGACCCCACGGCCGACGTGCTCTCCGAGCGCCTCAGCGAGCTGCGAGGCCGTCGTGACAGCACCGCGCTGGCGGCGCAGGCCGCGCTCGCGGGTCCAATTGATCAGGAGAGCCTCGAGTCGATCCGCTTCACCCTGCAGAGGATCGAGTCGGCGCTGCGGGCCCGGGCGGTGGCGAATTCCTAGACCCCCAGGGCGGCGCAAACCGCCGCGAGCTCGTCGACGATGTCTCCGCCCAGGCGGACCGTGGCCCGGCTGTCGAGCGGCGTCGCCCCCTGGGTGAGGATCGCGATCTGCCCGCCGGCGCCGAGCGTCACCGCCGGCAGCTGCCCGACCGGATAGACCTCGAGCGAGGAACCGATGCACAGCAGCAGATCGGCGCCGGCGGCCAGCTCCTCGGCCCGGGCCAGCGCGGTCTCGGGCAGGTATTCGCCGAACAGCACGACGTCGGGCTTGAGCGGCTGGCCGCACTCGCACCGAGGGACCCCGTCGGCGCGGAGATCCTGCCGCTCGCGCACGTCGGCGAGCGGATAGGTGCTCCGGCAGACCAGGCACGATGAGTGAGCGATCGTCCCGTGGACCTCGACCAGCTCCGTGGTGCCCGCCCGGGCGTGCAGCTGATCGATGTTCTGGGTGATGACCGCGTCCAGCATCCCGGCCTGCTCGAGCTCGGCCAGGCTCTCGTGGGCGCGGTTCGGCCGCTTGTGCTCCAGCGCCTGGAAGCGGGCGCCGTAGAACAGCCAGAACCGCTCGGGGTCGCGCCGGAAGACATCGATGTGCGCGACCTCCATCGGGTTCACGTTCGCCCACAGGCCGGTCCCGGGCGAGCGGAAGTCCGGGATCCCGGAGGGCACCGAGATCCCGGCCCCGGTGAGCGCGACGACCGAGTCGGCCTCGCGGATCAGATCGGCCAGCTGCTCGACGGCAGCAGCGGCGGTGCTCATTTGCCCTGGAAGCGCGGGGGACGCTTGTGGAGAAAGGCCGAGATCCCATCGCGAGCGTCCTCGGAGGCGAACACGGTCGCGAACGCGCGCTTCTCGGCCTCGATGCCGGCGTCGATGTCCCCGGGCGTCACCTCGTGGAGCTCGGAGAACACCACCTGCTTGATCTCCATCCGCTCGGGCACGGCCTCGATCACGAAATCGACGTCACCGAAGCCGTCGTAGTCGGTGGCTCCAGTGATCAGCGAAAGCATGCGGTCGACTTCGGAGGCCTCGAGTGTGCGATCTCCCCGCCCATCGTGCCCACGCCGGCCACGGCGGCTTTGAAGACGAACATGAGCCTCTGCTTTGGTCGTGTCGGGTTCGTTGGCTCCGCCGGACGTGGCGGCGGGGCAAGTCTAGTGGCCGGTCACTGAGCGGACGCATGTCACGCAGGCCGAGTGGCCCGGGCTGTACCATGCGCGACAAGGCTGGGAAGTCCGGATCGGGGAGACGCATGTTTGAGGAAGAGTTCGCCTGCGGCGCGCACGCCGCAGTTCGCCGCATGATGGACGCGCTGAAGGGATTGGGCTCGGCGTTC
>JADGPN010000370.1 GCA_017882465.1 Solirubrobacteraceae bacterium | reverse complement strand
GACATCGAGGTAGTGGCGGTCAACGACTTCGTCGCGGCTCCGACGCTGGCGCATCTGCTCAAGTACGACTCCACCTACGGCACCTTCGGCGGCACCGTCGAGATGGACGGAGACGGAATCGCGATCGACGGCGCCCACGTGCGCACGCTGGCCGAGACCGATCCCACCGCGCTGCCGTGGACGGAGCTGGGTGTCGATGTCGTGATCGAGTCCACGGGTCGCTTCCGCACCCGCGCGGCGGCCGCCCAGCATCTAGAGGCGGGGGCTCGGAAGGTGATCATCTCGGCTCCGGCCAAGGGTGACGAGCCTCCCGATGCGACCGTGGTCCTGGGTGTGAACTTCGACGACGTCTACGACCCCGACGCTCACCACATCGTCTCCAACGCCTCCTGCACGACCAACTGCCTGGCGCCCGTGGCCAAGGTGCTGCACGAGACGGTCGGGATCAAGCACGGACTGATGACCACGGTGCACGCCTACACGGCCGATCAGCACCTGCTCGACGGCCCGCATGCGGATCTGCGCCGAGCGCGTGCCGCGGCGATCAATCTGATCCCGACCTCGACCGGCGCGGCGAAGGCGCTCGGCCTCGTGATCCCCGCCCTCGCCGGCCGGCTGCACGGGTTCGCGATCCGCGTGCCGACGCCCACGGGATCGCTCGTGGACCTCACCGTCGAGGCCGAGCGGGAGACCACCAAGGAGGAGATCAACGCCGCCTTCAAGCGCCTCTCGGACTCCGGTCCGCTGGCCGGCATCCTCTCCTACACCGAGGACCCGATCGTCTCCTCGGACATCGTCAAGTCCTCGTACTCGTCGATCTTCGACGCCGAGCTCACCAGCGTCATCGACGGCACGCTGGTCAAGGTGGTGGCGTGGTACGACAACGAGTGGGGCTACTCGAGTCGCCTCGTGGACCTCGCTCAGCGCGTCCTCGTGCCCGTTGCCCTCGCCGCCTAGGCGGCAGCTCAGGCGTCGTTCAGGATCTCGCCGAGCGTCCGGCCGCTGAGGACCGAGTCCGGACGCTCGGCGACGATGTCCGACCCGGGACGCGCATCTGCGTCGCGGCGCTTGATCAGCAGCCACTGCGCCTTGGCGCCCGGGCGGGTGCGCTGAAGCGCGAAGCCGCCGCGCAGCTTCTCCCCTCGGAGCACGAACACCGCGTGGCCACGATCAAGCGCCTCGGGCCAGGCGACGCGGCCGCCCTGCTCGTAGGTCCCGCGATCCCAGACGATCACCCCGCCTCCCCCAAGCGTCCCCTCGAACGTGTTGTGCTCGACGTCGTGATCGGGAACCTCGACGGCGAACCGCTTGACCGCCGGGTCGAGCGACAGTCCCTTCGGGACCGCCCACGAGCGCATCACGCCGCCGACCTCCAGGCGCAGGTCGAAATGGTGCGCGGTGGCGGCGTGCTCCTGGACGACGAACACCCCGGCGCTCGCACCGCGGATCGCGAACTGCTCGTGGCCCTCGACGGCCACCTGCTCGGTCTCGACCCCGGCCACCCGTGCACCCGGCGGGCCCTGGCCCAGGTAGCCCATCAGCTGGCCGACGGCCGTCGGGTCGCCCTCGGCATGCACCTGGACAGTCCCGTCCTCGCCGTGGCGCACCCAGCCCATCACCGCCAGCTCCCGAGCCAGCCGCACCGTCGCGTCTCGGAACCCGACGCCCCGCACCTCGCCGCGCATCACAGCGCGGATCGCCTCGGCGCCGGCCACGCTACCCCGAGAAGCTCTGCAGTCCGATGGCACTCAGGAGGGACAGCGATTCGCCGTCCGCCGACCCGGCCGGAGCGGTGTACACGATCACCCTGAGGTCGCTGCCCTGTACGGTGAGCGCGTCGCAGTCGAGCGTGATCTCCCCGACCTCGGGATGGTCGAAGGTCTTGCGGCGCGCCGGAGCGCGCGCCACGGGGCGCTGGCTCCAGAGCTCGGCGAACACGGGGCTGGTCTCGAGCAGGTCCCTGATCAGATCGTTCAGATGCTCGTCGCTGAGGAAGCGGCCGAGCGCATCACGCAGCTCAGCCACGGTGGCCGCCTCTGCCTCGGCCTGCTGCTCCGCGGTGCGCACGATCCGCGACCGGGATCCGGTGAACTGACGCCAGGCCACGGTGCGCTTGCAACGCGAGGCACCGGACCGGTCCCCCGATCAGCGCCGCCGCGAGCGGGTTCGCGGCCACGATCTCGCTCGCCGCGTCGACCACCAGCACCGGAACATCGGCGAGGCGATCGAGCAGGCGGTGCAGGCTCGGCGTGATGTGACGGTCGATCGTGCCCGGACCGGGCTCGGCCTGGCCGGCGAGCCGGAACAGGTGTGAGCGCTCGTCGTCGGTCAGGCGCAGCGCCCGGGCCGGCGGCGCCAGCACGGACGGTGACGGGCGGTGGGCGCGATTCTGCTCCAGGCGCGCCAGGTAGTCGACGGAGACGCCGGCGAGGTGGGCCACCTCCTCGCGGCGCAGACCCGGCACGCGGCGCTGGGTACCGGTGGGCAGCCCGGCGTGGGCCGGGGTGAGGCGCTCCCGCCAGGACCGGAGGCAGCCGGAGAGCTCATGGTCGGCGACGGCCATGTCCGAATGATCGCGCAACCCGGCGGGCCTGAGGGTCGCACCATCAGGACCAGCCAGTGCGGGGCTCCCGGGCCGCGGCCCAGCCGCCCAGCGAGCCACCGGCGACGCAACGGTAACACCTCGCGCCCACTCACAACTCACTATGCCCCAGACTAAGGTCCTGGAGGATCCCGGGAGCTCGTTTCTTGGAGCACCAGACTCGGCCTCCGAGTTCTCGCGGTGGTCTGACCGCGACATAGCTCCTGGCGAGTACGAATGAAGCCAGCAGGTGGCCGTTACGGGGCTGCGGGCGCGGCGAACGTCAAGGTGAGCTGGCCCGGGCTGTGCGCGCCCTGACCGATGACGCTGAGCTCAAGCTGGCCGGCGAAGCTGCCCATTCCTTCTGTTCCGGGGGCGGCGTGCGCGATCGCAGCCGGGGCGCTCCCCAGCGAAGCCGGGAGGGCAGGGGTCTGCGGCAGGTTGGGCTCGCCGTTGACGTTGCGCAGCGATTCGAAGGTCGGGTACGCCGTCGCGTCGGCGGAAGTGAAGGCGGCCTGCACAGTCCAACCTTCTCCCGAGCCGCGCGCGTCAGTGATGACGTAGCTGACGGTGATCGGAGTGCTGCCGTCGGCGCGCACCGCGCCGAGCTTCGGGGCTGCGACGTCGAGGCTCAACGGCCCTGGCCTCAGGGTGCCGTGCATGACGGTCGTGGCTGAGGCGGCGCTCTGGGCGGATGGCGGGGGGGCCGGTGTTGCCGCGGCAGCGGTGGAGGCCAAGCCGCCGACGAGCCCGGACGCCACGGGAATCGTGACCAGGGCGGCGAGGAGCCACTTGCGCAGCAGCCTCGCCTCGACGCGGCTGCAGCCAGTGATCGCGACCAGGCGACGCTCGATCTCGCCAGGGTCGGTCCCGAGCACCTCGCTGAGGAGCAAGACGTCGCTCTCACGGAAGTCGAGCTTCTCCTTACGACCGGCCTTTCGCCACTTTCGGACCGCAGCGACGTATCCGCGCAGAGCCTCGCCGCCAGCGGCATCGGGGCTCGCGAGCAACAGCCTTCGGGGCACGAACTCGCCAGGCGAAACGCCGTAGCACTCCAGCAGGGCAGCAAGCACTGTGGCCTCGGGCGCGAGGCGTCCAGACTCGATCTCGTCGAGCGCGCTGATCTCGATCCCGGCTGCCCGCGCGGCGTGCTCCGCCTCGACATGAGCCTCCTTGCGGCGGGCCCGGAGCAGCCACCCCAAGCGCAGAGCAGGCAGTAAGGCGATTGCCTCAGACGCTTCGATAACACCACTCGGGGGTTCAGATCCAGCCATTTCAGCCCGCTTTCGGTTTCGATCCCTCAAGTGGAGTATCGAAGCCACGAGCGGCTTGCTCAACGATTCGCCGCCAAAGTCCACGTCTGGACGACCGAGGGTGCCCGTGTCTGGCGAAATGATTCGGGTCAACACCATCGAGTCATGCCGGTACCGACCACGGTGGTCAACGGTGCCTGCGCGCGCGAGCGCGACGTGCACGGTGTGCCGCGGCCGCCGCTGCTCTGGGGCACGGTCGACGTACGTCGCCGGAGCTGTACTCGGCGGAGGCTGCCCTCGCACCGGTCGCTCGACAGGCTCACCGGCACGGTCGCCCGCGGCCCGAGGAGAGCTGCGGCTAACAACGGACAGCTCTCAGTCTGAACTGGAATGAGCTTGGGGCGCATCGTCGGAGCGCTCGCCGTCGGCGCCCTGCTCGCGCTGGGGTCGACGGGCGTCGCGTCGGCGGCGCCGGCTCCGGCTCCAGTCGCGCTCGGCAGCGCCGGCGCGTTCGCGGTGCTCGCCGGCACGACGGTGACCAGCGCGGAGACGGTCGCGGGAGCCTCGACGGTCAACGGCGATCTCGGGGTGAGCCCCGGCACGTCCGTGACCGGCTTTCCGCCCGCGACGCTCAACGGCGCGCTGCACGCCGGCGACGGTCCCGCCGCCAGCGCCCACACCGACCTCGCGACCGCGTACACGG
>JADGPN010000369.1 GCA_017882465.1 Solirubrobacteraceae bacterium | reverse complement strand
CGCGGTGCTCGATCTGGTGGGGGTTCGGCTGCGTTCACTCGTGTTCACCGTCTTGGTCGTCGTTGCGGGTTTCGCAGGGCCCGTAGCCCGGCGGGGAGCTCGGGCAAGACAAACGAGTATTTGCGTGACCCGTATCGCCGGTCGTGGGCGGCCGGCGTGCAGGAATGTGACTCGAAGCGGCGCGAGGGGCCGGCTCAGGCTGGCCAGTCGATCCGCTCGGCCAGCTCGCCGGGCCCGAGCTCGATCAGCAGGCTGCGCTCGATCGGGCGGTACTCGCCGCCGGCTGGCGCGAGCCACTGCACGGTGTGCTTGTCGGGGTCGATGATCAGGAGCTCCTCGACCCGGTGGGCGGCGTAGAACGGTAGCTTCTCCCAGGTCTCGTCGCCCGGGGAGAGGATCTCGATGACCAGTGCGGCGGTGGGAAGGTAGAGCCCGTCGGGAGTGGGACGGTGAAGGCCCCCGTCGGGGATCCGGTAGTCGTCAGGCTCGCCCAGGTTGAACTCAGAGGTTGGCTCGAGGCCCGCGGCGCGGGCCGGACCGTCGAGCAGCAGCGCGAGCTGCCACTGGAGGCGGGAGTGCCGGCTGTGCGGGGCGGGAGCCATGTGCAGAACACCCTCCCACACCTCGTCGCGGCGGTCAGCGCCGGTACGGCGGCGGCGTTCGAGCAACTGCTCGAACTCGCCTGGAGGAGGGTCAAGAACCAGCGTACGCATGTGCAGAGCAGCCTACCGCCCCCGGGTACCCGGGGTTCGGGGACGACCTCAGGCCTCGCTCAAACCGGCGTGGCTCGAGACTGGCGAATATCCCGTCCGCGGATTGCGAGTGGAGGAAGGTCCACCGCCGATCCGATGGTGGCGCTCAGGTCCGAAAACTCCCTTTTGCGGACCCGAGCCACCCCTCCCCCACGCTGTGATCTTCAGCGCTATTTGGCGGGTTCTTTGGACGGGAAATGGCGCTGAACCCAGAGGCAGCGGTCAGAACCCGTGTCGTTTCCGGTGCCAACGGCGTGTCGCGCGACGCCGCTTCGGAGACGTCCGGGGAGCGGGTTTAACGTGACCCGAGATGCGAGGTTTCACGAATAGGCCGGGTCGGTGAGCGAGCAACAATAGCTTCTCCTCGCCCCTGCCGAGCGGGTTCTGGAGCTCGAGCTCGTCGACGGCACGATCGCCGACGAGCTCGCCGACGTCGTGGTGATCGCGGCGCCGGCGCCGTCGGGGTTGGAGCAGCGGAATCTGTTCGGCGAGGCCGAGCGGATCGCCGCCCGAGCCGCGTCGGCGAGCACGCGCCGGCAGTACTCCTCGATCTTCCGCGCGTTCGGCGACTGGCTCGCGGGCGAGCTCGGTCGCCCGCCGGTGGTCGGCGACTTAGACACGGACGCGAGGACCAGGTCGACGGCGTGCGAGTTCCGCGGCACGAGCCGGGGCCGCCCGAGACGCTCACCGATACCGACTACGCCAACCTGCTCCGTGTCCCTGACCGCCGCACGCTCGCCGGCAAGCGCGACTACGCGCTACTCCGGGTGCTCGGCGGCTGCGGACTTCGCTCCGCCGAGCTCCGACACCGCCGATCTCGACCCGCCTGCCCGCACCCTTCACAGCCATCATCACCCTCCATCCTCGCCGAACATGTCGACGAGAACTTCGGGGCCGCTGGCAGGACACCCTCACACGGGCACAAACTTGCAGGAGCCACCACTAGTCCATGCCGTCGATCGTCACACAATGCCCGCTCCGCCTGTGCGCGAGACTCTGCTCTCGAAACGCACTAGTCGCCGACATGAAGCTGGGTCGCGGTGGCGGTGGTGAATGCACCAGTAGCGTAGTACTCCGTCGGCATCAACAGGTCGAGCTGCGGCGGCGACGCGTAGCCGCCGAACAGTGTCACTCCCTCGCTGCGGTGCCCATGCGCGACTCCGCATGGCGCGAGCGCTACGTCGTTGGCCTTCGCTGGAAGCCAGGTTCCGCCGATGAAGAACTCGGCGCTGTCGCCGCGCCACATCACGAGGCACTCGTCGGAGACCGGGTGGGTATGCAGCTCGTCGGCCGTGCCGGAGTCAGGAGCGGCTAGGTTGAACCCAGCGGTCCGCGAGCCCGCGCCCGGCCAAAGGATCAGGCGCATCGGGACGCCGATACCGGTAAACGGCGCGCCCATGAAGACATTGAACAGGGCGCCCCGTCGGCGCACGTCGTCTCGTTCGAGCATCCACGAGCGAACCCTTGGCTGGTCGTCGTGGAACGCCAGTGCCGGCGCGGGCAGGGCAATCGATCGGGCATTGATCGCGGCCTTGGCCACGGCCCGTTCGTTCATCACGGCCAGCGCCTCGTTGTACAGGCCCGCGTCCTTGTACAGGTCGAATTGCGGAGGGCTGACCTGGGAAACGAGGATGAAGCAGTCGCGATTCGCGGCCGGGTTGCGCACCGCACGCTCGATGCCTTCGGGGACGTAGGCTAGGTCGCCCGGCAGCAGCGTCACCCATTGCTCTCGCAGCCAAACCTCGCCCGCTCCGCTATGGCACAGGAGCGCCTCCTCAGCGAGGTCGTAGCGGTAGCGGTTGCTCTCCTCGCCCGGCTGGATCGTGAGCACGTGCACAGCCTCGGTCTGAAATCCTGTCCCGGGCCAGGCGACCAGCCGCGCCTGGATCCCATGCGTCGTGATTTCCACGCCCTCGCCGAGATTGCCCAAGGCGCCGCCGGCGCAGATCTCCTCCGCCGTCCGGTAGCGTGCGCGTAGAGCCTCCACGCGTGGGTCCTAGCACAATCAGACCAGGTGCGTCCCATCAACACCGTCGGCGTCAACTCGCCAAGTTGGCGACCTCCCCGACCGCGATCTCCGAATTCCTCGCGCTGCCGCTACGCGCGACGGCACCAATGTGGGCCGGCTGTTGGTGCGAGACGAAAAAGGGGACGAGCGCTCCTACGTAAACCAGCCGGTCTACCGAGACACGGCGACAGGCGCGCTCAAGCTCCCACACCTGCCAGCGGCTCCCGATCCCGTGGATCAGGACGAGCGGCTCGCCCCTGCCGGCACGGTCGTAGTTCAGCTGCACGGCGGGAACCCTATTCAACGCGGTTGCGAGCGGGGGTACGGTCGTGTGAGCCATGGCGAGCACCAGAGCTCAAGTTCAGACGCACCCGAGCGCGCTTCAACAGCCTGCAAACGCAACCTGAGCACTTCGCACGGGCCTCCGCGTTCGCCCAGCCGAGGCGCTGATCGTCGTGCGTCGAGAGGCGCTGTCACCTCGAGATGGTTGGGCGCCTTGTCTCTGCTCGCGGGTGGTTCGCGACGGGGAACCGACGCTGCTATGGGTTCGTCGCCCTTGTCCGGGGGGCGTTGGCGATGGATACTTGCTCTGTTGGCAACGCATGGATAAAGGGGCGCGATGGACCATTGGTCGTTGAGTGAGAAGGTGGTTCTGATTACTGGTGGGGCTCGGGGGATTGGGGCGGCCACGGCGCGCGGCCTGGTGCGAAGGGGCGCACGTCCGGTGTTAGCCGATCTCGACAGCGAGGCGCTGGCCAGAACCGCGGCGGCGATCACGCCGGCGCCGCTCACGATCGAGCTCGATGTCACCGACGCCGCCGCGTGTGCGGCGGCGGTCGACCGCGTCGTGGCTGAGCACGGACAGCTCGATGTAGTTTGGCGAACGCCGGCATCTCGTCCTTCGGGCCGCTGCGGCTATCCGATCCTGCGGCTTGGATACGGACAGTCGAGGTCAACCTGGTTGGCGTCTACCACACAGTCCGCGCAGCGCTTCCCGCCGTCATCGAGCAGCGGGGTTACGTGGCCGTCACCGCGTCGCTGGCCTCGTTCACGCAGGCCCCGCACATGTCGGCCTACTGCGCGACCAAGGCGGGTGTGGAGGCGCTTTGCAACTCGCTGCGGATCGGGGTGGCGCAATACGGCGTGGACGTCGTGACCATCCACCCGAGCTGGATCGATACTGACATGGTGCGCGAGAGCGAGGGCTCGATGCGGGCGTTTCAGGTTCTGCGAGCGGCGCTCCGCCCCCCGTTTAAGCGCACCTATCCGGTCGAGCGCGCCGCGCAAGACATCGTTGCCGGATTCGAGCAGCGCCGGCGGCGGATCTGCACCCCGAGGTTCGTTTATGCAGCGCACGCGGTGCGTCCGCTGCTGACTACCCGCCTATTCGAGCGCGATGTGCTCGCGGCCGCTCCCGCGATGGAGCGCGCGTTCCGGCAGGAACTCGCCGAGCGTGGAGTCGAGGGGGCGTCTGTCAGCGAGCGCGTCGCGCGGCAGCTCGCACCCGAGCATGGGCATTCGGATGCATGAAGGTGCTTCCGCGGGCCGAGGGCCGGATCGCGATCGTTGGTGCGGGTTTCTCCGGCCTGGGAATGGCGATCCGCGTCAAGCAAGCGGGCATCTAGGGTGATCGTCGAGGTCGCGTTGCGGCGCCGCCGATTGTGCTGCCCGGAGTGCGGTGCTTAGCACTCGGCGTCGTCACAGTAATGGATGTAGATGACTCGTAGAGGGGTTTGAGCGTCTGAGCAAGTGTTTCCTCGCGGCTTGAAGTTCTAAGTTCTC
>JADGPN010000368.1 GCA_017882465.1 Solirubrobacteraceae bacterium | reverse complement strand
ACATGCACGAGCCGCTCGGAGCCCGATAGGTGCGCGCCGCTGACGTGGAGGTGGGCGGCGTAGATCAGCACGTCGCGGGCCGGGTCGTAGCCGTCCTCGAGCCCTTCCCACAGGATGTCGTTGATGAGCTGCATCCGCCTGGCGTAGACGGCCATGAACCGCTGTGGGTCGCCGAACCAGTCGATCTGCCGGTTGGCGTGCACGAACGGCACCGGCGCCAACCGCAGCCGAGTGCCGTCGCCGGCCTCCACCTCGACGATCCCGCCGTCGGCGGGTGGGCGGGCCTTCGAGACGAACCGCACCCGCGAGCCGTTGCCTAGCAGCATCGCGAATACGTCGAATAGCGCCCCGGAGTCGTGGTTGCCCGCCAGCACGACCGTCGGGGCGATCGCGCCGAGCTGGTTGAGCGCGCCGAGCGCCAGCCGCAGGTCGGCAGTAGCGGGCCGCAAACCGTCGAAGACGTCGCCGGAGTGAATGATCAGATCCGGCTTGGCATCGCGCGCCTGGGCGACAATTTCAGCGAGCACAACTTCGTGATCGGGAGTCCGACTGACACCGCGCAGCGGCTTGCCGACATGCCAGTCGGACGTGTGGAACATCCGGGCCATCTCACAGCGCCTTGAGCGCGGCGGCGGCCTCCACGCGCTCCTCGGGGGTCAGGTCAGCATCTCCCGAGTTCGTGGCGTAGGAGGGGAACGGGAACCGCAACGGGATCGGGACCGGAATACGCGGCTGAGAGCAGACCATCGTGCCGGGCAGAAATCGGGTTGCGCGCTCGCGCAGCTCCGCGCTGAGGAAGCGGTACTCAGCCGCCTCGGTCGCGTCCAGACGACCGCAGATCTTCAGCGCCGGTTGGCGCACGACCGGCTCGGCGACTCGACCGGCGGCCTGCTGGCAGCCGATGAGCAGCACGCCGAGCGACCTGCCGCGCTCGGCGATGTCAACGAACAGCTCACGCAGCGGCCCATGCCCCTCCCGCGGCGCGTATTTGTTCAGCTCGTCGAGCATCACGAACCGCAGCGGCAGCCGGCCGGTGCCCTGCTTCTCCTCGAACACTCGAGAGACCAGCGCACCGACCACGAACCGCTGCGCGGATTCGTGCAGGCCGTGGATGTCGACGACGGTCACTGCCTTACGCAGCTCGACCGACTCGACCCCGACGCGGATCAGGTGCCCGAGCCGCGGCGCCAGCGCCATCAGCCGCCTCAAAAACGCCATCACCGTGCCCTGCTGGGTGTTCCCCGACCACTGATACGGGCCATCAAGGTCGACGCGCGTCTCAAGCACATCGAGTAGGTCGTAGAAGTTGCGCACGACCTGACCGTCGCCGGCAGCTTTTTCCTGCGGCCGGTGGGAGACGATCCTCTCGAACGTCTTCGAGCTGGAGTGCGGGTCATCGCAGATGACCACGGCGCCGGGGGCATTCTCCAGCGGGTAGGCGTGCCGGGCCAGCTCGGCGCGGACGACCTGCTCGACGAACCCGACCTGGGTGCCGCGGTCGTCGGCGTCGGTGAAGCAGAAGCGCAGAAGCCCTTCGCGGATGAACCGCTCCGGCGTCCACCCGTAGATCGGAGCGTCCTGGCGGGACTGGGCGCTCGAGACGAGCTGGTCGGTCTCCTCGCCACCCGGCGCGGGCGACACGAAGAAATCCGCTGATCGGAACGGTCCGGGCTCCGGGATCCCGAGTGCAGCCCACTGCTCGCGATGCTCGTCGGTCAGGCCGCGGTGCGGCTTGTCGAGATGCAGCAGGTCCTCGCCCTTGACGTTGAAGACGAGCGCTCGGGTCTGCGCGGCGGCAGGGCCCAGCAGCGCCCGTCCGTGCTCGCTCTCGAGCATCATGTACAACAGGAACAGCGCATAGCTCGTCTTTGCCGCCACGCCGCTGATGCCGCTGATCGAGACGTGACCGCCCTGCACGCCGTTCATGAAGTCGAAGTCGCCATAGATCGGCTGAAGGTCCTGGTCAAACCCGATCGCCAGCCGTCCTCCCGCCATCTGATCCAGGAACAGCGCCGCCTCCCGGTCGCTGCCGATCGCGCGCTCAACCAGCCCGCCCGGCGCCGGCGCGACCCACTTCTCCGGCACCGTACGCAGCACGCTGACCTCCACGCAGCGGCTGACCTGCCCGGGCATCGTCTTAGCCAACGCGATATGGCGCGTGTCGGAGGGCAGCTCTGCCCCCTCGATCCGACCGGTCTGCTCGGTGACGATCCCATAGTGAGCGACCTCCTCTCCAGAGGGCAGCTCTTGTCGGGTAACGATCAGGTCGTCCAGCTGGACGGTCGCGCTGTCGTCCAGCACGACCTCGAAGCCGCGGGTGGTGAGCTCGGCGGCGCCATCGATCGCGCCGATCTGCAAGTCGGTCATAGGTGCTCTGGTGTCCCTTCCGGAATCATCGGTGGCAGCTCCGGCCGGGTGGCCGCATTCAACATCTCAGGCTCGGTGATCGCCTCGACACGGTAAGGGTCCAAAGACCCTCCCCAATCAAGGTCGTAGTGGATGGTCACCCAGCCGGTCGTACGCTCAACCGAGAAAACCTGACATGGAGCGCCGGCCGGAATCTCGCGCGGGGCGCCGTCACCGTGCTCGACAGACGGTCCCTGCGCAACCCCATCAGCGGCTCGCGGGTGCGCACCCAGTCGCCGGCCTTCACGCCGCGACCTGGTCGTGGCGAAGCTCGACAGCCATCCGCGCCGCGCGTCCAGCTAGGCGCGCGGGACCAAGCCGCCGACGGAGATGTTTCTCAAGCGCGCCTACCGGCTGCAGATTCTGCGGCGCCCGCGGATCGCGATGCGGGATCCCCGCATAGCGCGGCAGGACACACGTCACCTCGTCAGCGGTGCGGCGGGCGGCGTCGAGTCCGAAGGACTGCGGTACCTCGATCCGCACGATCCCGAACCACGGGCTCGAACGCGGGCCGGGCGCCGCGATCCGGACGTAGCAGGAATATCGGTCGGTGCCGAGGGTGAACACCGGGGTCCGCTCTCCACATCCGAGCTCGGAAACCCGGGCATGATCCGCAGGCGGCAGCAGCGGCCGATGATGGGTTTTGACCAGCCCAACAACCGTCCGGTCACGCGAGCGGACGAAGTTCAGCGGCCCGTCCAGCACCGCCAGCCAACCTTCACCCGACAGTCGCTCGGCGAGCTCGCCCTCGGCCATCCGCATCCGCGTCTGCAGGTCCTGAAGCGGCGCGTCGGGCTCCAACGAGCTGATCGCCGCCGCGTCCCAACGGTAGCCGTCGACCTCCGGCAGCGTGACCGGCACACCGCCGCCGAAGATCACCAATCGGCGCGTCTCGATCGGCCCGAACACCGCGGCGGAACCAGGATCGCACAGCACCGCCCCGCACGCATGCGCCCCGACCGTCCCGCGCACCAGCACACCAGCATCGGTCTGTCGGTAGAGCAACCCCTCCCCACGCCTGACCCCGTCTACGAACGCTGTCTCGCGCGGAGCGCACGGCACAGGTGCCACCCTGATCTTCTCGGCAGCCTCGGCGAACTGTGCAATGCCATCCGCCTGATCGCCAGAAATCAGATACGGAGAGCCGTAGCTCGCATCCCAGTCTTCGAAGTAGACATCGTTCATAGGGGTCCCATCCATAACGATCTCAGTCAATGCGGTCAGACCGCGATCCGTCCTCACGGGCGTCGCCTACGATTCCAGGCGATGGCGCCCAACGTCCCCACAAAGCTGCCGCCGCCTTCATCCGCGAACGGTCGTTCGTGAGACACCAGCATGATCCCGGCGATGCTGCAAATGGGCAGGGCCTAAGCGCACTAGCGGCGAAACTGTCAACCGATGGCGGTCGTCGATGAGCGCACCCTGTGCGCAGGTCTTCGCTGGCATCGGCACACGGCCGCCGTGGCTCGACGACGTCGACGCGCTTTGGCGCACTTGGGAGTTACCTGACGAGACGCCCGACACCTCCGGCCAAGGCTCCTTGCTCGGGTTCGCCGGCGACGTCGAACAACCCACGGATGTGCGTTTCGGCGACCAGTGGGTGCGGTTCGACTCCGAAGCGCAGGCCGACTTCGTCCGCACACTCGCTGCCTCCCGGATGGCGCCCAGGAAGCTCGCCATCCCGCCGACCGAGACCGCCCTCACCGTCAACCAGGCGGCCGTGACGTTTATCGAGGTCAAGCAGCGTGAGCTGCGCGAAGCGCTGGCCGAACGCATCGAAAGCCAGGACTCTGCGTTCGCCGACGCATTCGTGCAGTCATTGAGTCGGCTTGCTGCTGCTGTGCGGACCGCGCTGCACGCGGGCTAGTTACAAGGCTCGGACTCACTGCCACCGTTAGTCACGAACTCGACGTGCGCCGATACTTTGGTGTTCCGAAGCGTCGGAGCGCAAAGCTCAAGGGACGCGAAACCTCGTCGGGTCCGAAAACTCCGTTTTACGGACCCGAGCCACCCTCCCCCACGCTGTGATCGTCAGCGATATTTGGCGTGGTCCTGGTGCCGGTAGATGGCGCTGAACCCAGCGGGAGCGGGGAGAACCCGTGTCGTCTTCCGGTGCCAAGCGCGTGTCGCCTGGCGCCGCTGCG
>JADGPN010000367.1 GCA_017882465.1 Solirubrobacteraceae bacterium | reverse complement strand
CGACGTGAATGTGGGCCATTGCCGGCGGCGCTGAGAGGTTCGCGTATGTGAGCGTGAAGGTGATCTGGCTGGGCGTCATGGTGGCGCGCAGGCTCGCGCGACCGGGGGAGTTGAGCGAAGGCACCTCCTGGAACCCAGTAAGGTAGGCGCGGAGCGCCGCCGAGCCGTTGCCTTGCGAAGGGTGGGCGGATGCGCCGGCGGACACGCCGATCGCGGCGGCAGCCGCGGCACTGGCGAGCGCCGCGACCAGCGTCAATTGGCGTCGTGTCTTGAATACGGGCATGGATCCTCGCTTTCTGTCGGGAGGCCCGACGTTTGCATGCGCCGCTGGCAGCCGCGGGGCTGCCTAGAGCGGCCTTCAGTGTTAGAACCCGGCCGCTGGCGCAGAGGAGCGGCCCACAGCGCTCGAGCTGGCCCTTGCTGACGCGCAAGGGCTGCCTGTGCGGCAACGAGGACCAGGCCCGCGCCGTGCCGATGCAGCACATAGCACGAGAACAAGCCAGCGCTGAAGGTGCCGCACAACCCACGACCAGCGCGGTCATCCCGATCCCGTCGGGTCCGGACCGGGTAGCAGCAGGCGAGCCAGTGCGCCGACTACCAAGCCCACGAAGAACAGAAGGATGAGATAGACCCACGCGCGCATCCTATCTTCGCACCCGGGGGCTTGGGCTGTTCGCGCACGCGACATTTCGAGCCACGCCTCGCGCGCGGCCTGAAGCCGCTGATCCTTCGCCGGACGATAATGTCCTATATGTGTGAAGATGCTGGAAAAGGGGCCTTGTCGACCACTGATTTATGTGAAGGCGTTAGCAACCGCACTCGATAAGGAGCACCCGACGAGACCCGATGCGATCACGGGCACGGCACGTGTTCGCCGATCCATGGCACCGGAGTTTCGCTGAAGCAGACGTCGGGGCGGCGAGAGGTTTCGTTCGGAAAACCGGGGTAGGCGGCGCCGGGACGCCAAGCTGGGAGTTGTGACGTCCGGCTTGACCGGTATTGGTGTTGGGATGGAGAACGAGCTCGCCGCGATCGCGCGCCGCACCGATTCCGAGCCGCGCTACCGCGCCGAGGATCTGATCTACGAGGCGTGGGAGGCCGCTGGGCCGCGACGTGTTGTGCTCGCGCGCAAGGCGCTCGCGCTGTGGCCTGACTGTGCGGACGGCTACGTGCTGCTCGCGCAGGCAGCGGCGAGTCTTGAGGAGGCGCGCGAGCTGCTTGAGCGCGGTGTCGTCGCCGGCGAGCGCGCGGTGGGGCGGCGAGTGTTTGTGGAGGACGCCGGTGATTTCTGGCTGATCTTCGAGACGCGGCCGTACATGCGCGCCCGCGCGGCGCTCGCCGCGACGCTGTGGCGGCTTGGGCGGCGCGAGGAGGCAGTCGAGCATCAGCGTGAGCTGTTGCGGCTGAACCCTCGCGATAACCAGATGCTGCGCTACCGGCACGCGCATTGGCTGCTGGAGCTCGAGGTCTACGACGAGCTCGAGGACTTGTTCGTGGTCTACGCTGAGGACCGCTTGCCCGGGTTCGTCTACGCGCAGGCGCTCGCCGCGTTCCGTTGCCGGGGCGACGATGCCGGGGCGCGCCGCCTGCGCGCCGAGGCGCGCGAGCTCAACCCGCATATCCCCGCCTACCTGACGGGCCGCAAGAAGCTGCCGGTGCCGCGCCCCGCCTACACCGTCTTTGGCGAGGAAAGCGAAGCGGTGGACTACGCGGCCGGCGGCGGCGAGCTGTGGGCCAGCGTGCCGGGCGCGCTCGACTGGCTGGAGTCCTAACCCAAGGACGTCCCGGCCGGCTCGTACAGTGTCGCGGGGAAGGGCCTATTCCTCGAAGGTCTGTCGTGACCGTCGACATTCCGATGATGGGCGCCACGGGGGATCGCGACGACATCTGTCCTGAGCACGGTTGGTTGTCTCACGTCTTTGTCCACGAGGCAGCTCATGCGGTTGCAGCGCTCGACCGTGGTATCCGCTTTACGACCGTCACGATCCTGTCCCCGGCATCTTGGGTTTGTCTGTCCGGAAGAGACGCAATGCCAGGCGGCGTCACGCTGATTGAACCGCATCAGGCGACCTGGGTGCCACGGCACCCCCCCGTGCATGCACTCGAGTTCGTCCTAGTCGGCGCCGTCGCGGAAGATCAGGCGCTTATTGGCCCGCGTCCACGCCGAGCCGATGCTCGCAGCGGGAGCGAGCAGCACCGCCGCCATCGGCCGCGGAGCCGGCGGCGTCTCGCATCTGAGAACGTAACGTAACCGCGAGCCCGCTCGTTACGCACCGCACGCATACGTTTAGCTGCGTCGGGTGGCTAGCGCGAAACTCGGCGCCATCGGTGGCGCCGGCGTGAGGCCGGTGGATCAGGGGCTTCGGTCTCCTGCAGGCGGACGCCGATCTGCCGGCTGTGCTCGTAGACCCGTTCGATCACGTAGCCGTTGAGCTCGAGCTCGCCGATGACTACGGCGGGGAAGTCAATCCCGCCGGCGCGTAACTGGTCGAGCGTCACTGGTTGGTTGCCCGCGCTCCGTAGTCGCTCGAGCATCCGCAGTTGTTGGGTTTCGGTGAGCGCCATCGACAGGATTCCTCGCCCCATTTTCCCGGGGCCAGTAGAAGCGGCCTGGTGATCGACGGTAGACGATCGACCCTGGCGGCGATCGCGGGTGAGGGCCGCTGACCCTGTCCAAGACGCGCCCGACCTACGTGAGCGCGTCAAGCCCAGGCCGTCTCGCGCGGCGGCTTGGTTTCACAACCCCGCGATGTCGACGTTGTCCTTGACCACCACCGGCACCCCCAGCAGCGCACCAGCCTGGCCAGCCCGCAGGCGCGCGAGCGCGGCGTCCGCCTCGGCCAGAGCCTGATCGGCCCGGATCGAGACGAACGCGTTGAGTCGCGGGTTCAGTCGCGCGATGCGACCGAGATACAGCTCCACTAGCTCACGCGGCGTGACCTCTCGCGCGCGGATCAGCTCCGCCAGCCGCGCCACGCCGGCGAAAGCGAGCTGCTCATTCCCCACCCCCGTCATCGCGGCCATCGGGCGATCAGGACGACGAACCGTAGGATGGCGGAGACTTCATCCGCAGCATCATCGCCGCTGCCGGGATCTGGTTGCGGCAGACTGTCGAGGGCCCCCGTGCGAGGCCGCGCGGAAGCGCGATTCGGGCTGGGCGATTGGGAAGCTGCTGCGCAGCCAACGCGGCTGGGGTGGCGCGAAGTCCGGAAAACTTCTCTCGCGAGCCGAGCTTGATCCAGCTAAGCCGCTCGGCGATCTCACCGAGCGCCAGCGCCACGTTCTCGCGTCCGAGTTCGCGCTGGTGCTCAACCGCAAGGCAGCCGATCCTCGCCGGACGCCGAGGAGGAGAGAGGGCGTCCGGCGAGGCTCCGGCCCGCGCCCATCGTCTTGATGGGGAAGGGAATCATCCGCCAGGCCGAACTCGGTTATGTGAACCCCTTTGTGCCTTTGATGTCAACGTGTCGTGAACGGGTGCTGGAGCGCCCGCGGCCCGTCCCATCACCGGAGCGCGGCCATGAACGCGAGCTAGCGCAGGATGTTCACAGCTCGCGCAGCCACCAACAGGACGGTCGTTGCCGAGATCGCGGACTCCGTCAGCATCATCATCTTCACCCGACGGGTCAGCGGCATCACGTCGGTCGGGCTGAAAGCAATTGAGTTTGTGTAGGAGACGTACACATATAGTCGGCCAACCGCGGGTGCCAGTCCGGTTCGGCAAGCGCTGGGTCCGCGTGCGGCGCATCGAGCGGCCGCGAGGAAGCTGAGCGAGCGGGGGTCGCGTCGTGCGCCGACAGGGGGCGCCTCCAGAGCGGCCGCCGACGAGCAATCTGGTGCCGATCGACCCTCGAAATCAGGGTTCCGGGGGGTTGGGTCAGACCCGCCTATTACCCCTTTTCGGCCTATCTTGGCTGGCTGTACACCAACCATTCCCGCCGGCGCACGATCTGCAGCCGCAGGCTCCAGTAGCAAGCGCGTGCGGTTGCTACTGAACCTCGATGACATGTCGACGCGGGTTCAGGAGGCGTCGGCTTCGACGCTGCTGAGGTGCTGGAGGAGTGTTCCGAGGGCGTTGCGGATCGCGAGTTCGGGTGGCTGTGGCGGGGTTTCGATGTCGAGAATCTCGCCAACGCTGATTTGGCCGGCGTGGGCGACTTCGGCATAGGCGCCGATGCAGCCTTGACGTCCGAATGGCCCGAGGTCGATGCGGTGGTGTTGGACGAGCGTGCGCAGGATGCCGGGGTCGGCGGGGAGCTCTTCTTGGGCGCGGGTCGGGACGACGCAGCGCGGGGTCGGCAGAGCGACGGTGAGCTTGAGTCCGGAGGATCCGCGAAGAGCGCCGCCGACGAGTGCGTCTTCGGCGAACGCAGTTGGCGTGGGTCCGTCGTCGAGAAGCAGGTTGGGTCGGAAGCGACGGATGTCCCAATCTGAGGACGGGACGATCGCGCGTAGGTGCGCGAGGGTGCTAGTGGTGATCAGATGGATCGGTGCAGCGTCGTGATGCGCGCCCGTCGCGGCGATGCGTCCCAGCGCCGAGGTGTCGGCCTGCTC
>JADGPN010000366.1 GCA_017882465.1 Solirubrobacteraceae bacterium | reverse complement strand
GACGACGTCCTGTTACGCGGTCGCTCGATGCCGCGGCGTTCCGCGCCATGAGTGCAACGCTATTGGCTCCTCATGGCGTTTCCGGCGAGGTGTTCCAGGTAGTCCCTCATGCGGTCAGCGCGCGCAACGCGCGTTCTGTTCACTCCCCCCTACTCGGACGCGCAGCGAGCCATGATCCTGGCCGATCACGTGCCGAGCGGTCCGCTCTGATCTGACCTGCGTAAGCGAGCTCCGGCGCCTGCAAAGGCTGGGCAAAGGTAAGCGGATCTCGGAGCGACGAAGTGGTGCATCGTCCGCGCTGGCGTTGCGGGTGCTGTTGGGTGCTTGCAGCTGCCCGACGGAGCGACTAGCAGCGACCGCGCGTTCATGTGGACTGTGTGTCGTCCAGGCGAGCCGCCGGAGCGGTCCGTGTACCGTGTGCGCTATCCGCGCAACGAGAACCACGTGACCATCGGCAACATGTGTCTGGCGTGAGCGAAGCTGGAGCGCGACGTTCTCCGCGGAACGCCTCTGCCTCTCGTGAGCTACACGAGCGTTGGCCTGCGCTTGGCCCGAGCGTGACTGCACAGTGCTGCCGGCTCTCAAGTCTGAGGCACGAGAATCGTCGCCATCGAGGTCCGGCGGGTCCCATTGCGAGGGTCGGGTGATCGTGGCCAGCAAGCTCGACGCCTGAGTGCGGTGCTCGAGTACGGGAGAACACGGTCCGGATCGCTCTCAGATTGGCGGCGAGACGTGAGCGGTGACTCGTCAGCTGGTCAGGCTGGCCAGCAGGTGGCGGGCCGTGGCGTTGAAGCGGTCCGTGTCGCCGTATGGGCGAGCGACGAGCATCGCTCCTTCGAGCGTGCTGAGAATGGTTCGGGCTATGTCGTCCGCGGATCCGATGAAGCTAAGGCTCTTGTCCGTGAGCCCGTGCTTGAGAACGTCGGCGAGCCACCGTTGGTTGTCGTCGAAGAACCCGACGACGGCGCTGCGCATCGGCTCGGGCAGCGTCTCGTACTCGGCTGCCAGGATCCCGCACATGCACATCCGCTTGCCGCGTAGTACGTCTGCGTAGAGACGCGCATAAGCCTCGAGCTTCGCGTGCGCGTTCGGAAGGTCGTGGTCGATCTTTTTGAGCGCGTCCGCGAACCGTGCGGCGTACCGCGTTATCAGCGCCTGCCCGAGCTCGGCCTTGCCTGGGAAGTGGTAGTGGAGGCTTGCAGTGGTGATCCCCAGCTCGGAGGCGATGTCTGCATAGCTGACGTTGCTGAAGCCGCGCGTCTGCACGAGCCGCTCGGCGATGTCGAGGATCCTCTGCGACGTGTTGGGACCTTGTTGAGCGCGTGAGACGGCCATGGTCTTGACATCTTACCTACTAACAGGTAGGTTACGGCTAGGCCCTATCTACTAGTAGATAGGCATTCGGGCAGAGCGGGTAAGCACGGCGCAGGAGGAGAGCGTGGGACACGAGACTGAGCACAAGAGCTTTGGCGATCCCGATGAGACGCGGGAGTTCCGCAACGGGAAAGCAGAAATCCTCTCGATCGGCGGCGCCGCGGTCGGCAGGATGACGTTTGAGCCGGGCTGGCGCTGGTCCAACGACGTCAAGCCAATCGCCGGAACTGACAGCTGCGAGGTGCCGCACTTCCAGTATCACGTGGGCGGTCAGCTCGCGATCCGGATGGATGACGGCACGGAGATGATCGCCAACCCTGGCGATGTCACCTCGCTACCAAGCGGGCACGACGCCTGGGTGGTCGGCGACGAGCGCGTTGTTGTGATCGACTGGTATGGCGCGGGCACGTACGCGGAGTCCGGGTCATGAGCGCGACCGCGAAGACGGATGGATACACGATCGCCCACCGTGACGAGCTCGAGCGGACCGGCAACTGGACGCTGGTGCGCCGGTCGCTCAGCTGCCGGTCGTTCGGCGTCAACCTCGTTGAGATTCCGGAAGGCGAGTCGATCCCCGAGCATGATGAGACCGAACGCGACCAAGAGGAGCTGTTCTTTGTCGTCTCCGGCTCGCCGGTTCTGGTGATCGACGGCGCGGACCATCCAGCGCCGGAGGGCACGTTCGCGCGTATCGACCCCGAGCGCCGGCGCACTGTGCGCAACGACCGGTCGCAGGCCGCTCTGGTATTGATCGTCTCGGCCCCGAGGACCAGCGGTTTTCAGCCAATGGAGTGGGCGTGACCGCATTTCCGACGGTGCGCGTTGCCGCGATCCAGGCGACGCCGGTGATCCTCGATGCCGAGCGCTGCGTCGAGAAGGCGGAGTGCCTCCTGCACGAGGCCGCCGACCGAGGCGCGCAGCTCGCAGTGCTTCCAGAATGCTTCATCCCCCTCTATCCGTCGAACGCTTGGGGACGAGGAGCGGCGGGCTTCGGCGGCTGGGATGAGCTATGGGAGCGGCTGTGGGCGAACTCGATCGATGTCCCAGGGCCGCTCGTCGATCGGTTGATCGGTATCTGCCGCGCGCGCGAGTTGTTCTGCGTTCTCGGCGTGAACGAGCGCGAGTCCGAGCGACCCGGGACGCTCTACAACACGATGCTCTACCTAGGGCCGTCGGGTCTGCTCGGGCGGCACCGCAAGCTGATGCCGACACAGCATGAGCGGTTGTGCCATGGGATCGGCGCAGGCGACGACCTGACGGTGGTCGACGCGGCTGACGCTCGCGTGGGCAGACTGATCTGCTGGGAGAGCATGATGCCGCTGGCCCGGTACCGCGTGTACCGCGGCGGGCCGCAGATCTGGGTTGCGCCGACCGCCGACGACAGCGACGGCTGGCTGGCGTCGATGCGTCACATCGCGATCGAGTCGGGGGCATTCGTCGTCTCCATGCCGCAGTTCATCCCCGCCGACGCGTTCCCGGACGACTTCCCGGTGCCGCTGCCGCCCGACAAGAACGTGTTCGGACGGGGTGGCGCGGCGGTGATCGAGCCCTCATCGGGCGAGATCATCGCGGGACCTTTGTATGACGAGGAGGGCATCGTCGAAGCCAAGTGCGATCTGCGAATCGGTCTACATGCGAAGCGCTGGTTTGACTCGGTCGGCCACTACAGTCGCGAGGACGTCCTCAGGCACGAGCTGGCCGACCTCGAGATCCTCGCGGGATGAGCTCGCTCTACCACGAGGGTTCCCGCAGCCTTCAAGACCGCTTTGACACCCGCCGGCTCGCTGACCGCATCGACGAGAAGTTTCTCTCGCGAGCAGCGATCGACGCCGACGCCCGCGCGTTCATCGAGCGGATGGACATGTTCTTCCTCGCCACCGCCGACGCCGACGGGCGCCCGCAATGCTCGTACAAGGGCGGCGATCCCGGGTACGTCCGTGTGATCGACGAACACACCGTCGCGTTCCCGAGCTACGACGGAAATGGTATGTATCTGTCGATGGGCAACCTGCTCCAGAACCCGCACGTCGGAATGCTGTTCATCGACTTCGTGTCCGTCCGTCCATCCCGGCTGCGGCTGAACGGGATCGCCAGCATCGACGAACGCGACGAGCTGATCGACCACTACCCCGGCGCGCAACTCATCGTTCGGGTGCGCGCGACCCACGTGTTCCCGAACTGCCCGCGATACATCCACCGGATGGCGCTCGTCGAACGATCGCGGTTCGTGCCACGCCCGCACGCGGAACCACCCATCCCGGAATGGAAGCGATCCGAGTGGGCGTGCGACGTACTCCCAGCCAGCGACCCAGCCCGCACGGACTCATAGCACCTCGCGGCACGCGTTGCAGGCACACCTTGGATTGCTCGGCCCGCGCTGCGTCGCCGGAACTCGGCAGCGTTGCGACCGAGGCGATGGGTTCCGTTGAGCCGAGCTCCCCGGAAGCTGCAAGCACGTGGACGACCGTCCCGGAGCGGATGGCGGGCGATCGCGACCCGAAGGAGGCAGCCGCACGACGTGACCGCTTGAGGCGTGGATGGGTCGCCGTCGGTCTCAGCGCTGTCGACGCGAGCGCTGACCCCACGTCGCCGACCCTCCCGGCGTGACCGATCGCGTCCGGCACCGTCGAGCTACGCAACCCGTCCAGCGGCGAGGTGTCCCGCGTGCTGGGGATCGGTCTCGAACTCGCCGCGCGCGAGGAGGTCGATCTCGTCGTGATCGGGGCCGGTCCGGCCGGCCTGGGAGCGGCGGTCTACGGGGCATCCGAAGGTCTGGAGACGCTGGTCGTGGAAAGCACGGCGCTGGGCGGCCAGGCGGGCGCGTCGCGCCGGATCGAGAACTACCTCGGGTTCCCGGCCGGTGAGGGTTACGTTCGCCGGCCAGTCCGCGGGCCGGTCGATGACCGCCGGTGACGCCATGACCAGGTACGGCTGGCCGGATTCGACCGGCGCGAAGAAAGAATTGGACGCGGCGGGAAGGCCTAATCGCTGCCGGGACCGGTTGACCTGTGGGTCGAACAGCCGAGCCATGTTGAACCGTGCAGCCGACCAAGCCGCTCGGTGCAGCGCCCGCCCGGTCCGACCTACCCCCAACGAAATGCGCGTCGGTGCCGGCGGCGCGTACGCGGTCGGGATGAGACCGGGAAACACGCTGATCGTGGCCCACCGGACCCCCACATGCTCGGCCGCGAC
>JADGPN010000365.1 GCA_017882465.1 Solirubrobacteraceae bacterium | reverse complement strand
GATCAGATAGCCCAGAATGTGGAGATCCGGTTGGTCGGAGTCAGCGGTCGAGATCTCGACCGCCGGAGCAAGGCGCAGGCCACAGGCGTCTGCCGCCTCGAGAGCCTCCTCGATCCCCTCGGCGCTGTCGTGGTCGGTGAGCGCGAGCAGCTCGATTCCGGCGGCCGAGGCCGACTCGACGACCTCTCGCGGCGGCAGCTCGCCGTCGGAGTGGAGCGAATGGCTCTGGAGATCGAACGTTGGAGGCGCTTCGCTCATCGGACGGGGCAGGGTACCCGTCAGGCGGTTTGTCAGCCTGGCGCCCCCGGCTGCGTATAAGGAGTCAATGAAGACCTTCCTCCTCGCTGCGCTCGCTGCCCTGGCCCTGCCCGGAGCGGCCATCGCGCGCAGCAACACCGTGGCCCCAGCGGGCAACTCCGCCGTCAGTCAGTACCTCGAGAACGTCCCCACGGCCAAGGGCTCCCGCCCGGCGAACACGATCCACGTCGGCGGTGGCGGTGGCGGTGGCGGTGGCGGTGGCGGTGGCGGTATCGGCGGATCCAGCGGATCCAGCGGATCCAGCGGATCCAGCGGATCCAGCGGATCCAGCGGATCCAGCGGATCCGGCGGCGGAACGGGCGGAGGAGGCGGATCCTCTGCTCTGTCGGCCAACACCCAGCAGGCCCTGTCCAGGCAGGGCGGCGACGGACTCGCGGCCGCCGCGCTGGCCCGCGCCACCGCGCCGGCCACGCTCGTGGTCGCGACGAAGGTGCACGGGACCCCGGCGACCGCCGGCTCGAGCACCCCGCAGCCCGCGGGCAGCACCGGCTCATCGAGCGGGTCGGGCTCGAGCTCCTCCGTCGTGGGCACGCTGGCCAACGCGCTCACCGGCGGCTCCTCCCAGGGCGGCCTCGGCCCGGTGCTTCCGGTGATCCTGGTGGTCACCGTGGTGGGCGCGGTGGCGCTCGGCCTTCTGCGTCGCCGCCAGCACGGCGCGTGAGCCGGCGGCCAGGCGCAGCGGCCAGCCGCGTGCTGGCCCTGGCCGCTCTGCTCGTCACGGGGCTCGGCGCGGCTCCGGCCGCGCAGGCGCTTCCGGGCCTGACGATCGGGTTCGGCGGCGACCCGGCGCTCGTCTCGAGCGGCGCGGCGACGGCGCCGTGGCTGACCCGCGCGGTCAACGAGGGCGCCGGCATGGTGCGCGTGAACGTGCTCTGGCAGCAGGTCGCTCCCACGCATCGCCCGCCGGGCTTCGTGGCCACCGATCCGGCCAGCCCCGGTTACAGCTGGAAGCCGGTCGACACCGCCGTTCGCAACCTCAGCGCTCGCGGGCTGACGGTGCTGATGATGGTCTACCTGGCGCCCGCCTGGGCCCAGGGGCCGAACCCGCCCAGCTCGGCCAGGAGCGGAACCTGGGAGCCCGATCCGGCCCAGTTCGCCGCCTTCGCGCAGGCCGCGGCAACGCGGTACTCGGGCCATTACGCGGATCCGCTCGCGCCGGGCCAGGCCCTGCCTCGCGTGCGCTACTGGCAGGGCTGGAACGAGCCCAACCTCGGCTACTACCTGGCGCCGCAGTACGTCCGGAGCGGCTCGGGCCTCTCGCCCGCCAGCCCCGCGATCTACCGATTGCTGCAGAACGCCTTCTACGGCGCGCTCAAGCGGGTCGCGGCCTCCAACGTCGTGCTGATGGCCGGGACCTCGCCCTACGGTGACCCGGCCGCCGGCCAGGGCTCGATCCCGGTCGTCATGCAGCGCATGCGGCCGGTCGCGTTCGACCGCGGCCTCTTCTGCCTCTCCGCGGCGCTCAGGGCGCTGAGCTGCCCCGGCCCGACCATGCTCGACGTCTTCGACCACCACCCCTACGACATCAAGGGACCCACGCATCCGGCCCTGAACGCCGACGACGCCACGGTCCCCGACATGTCCAAGATCAGCCGCGTGCTGCGCGCCGCCGAGCGCGCCGGGCGCGTGCTGCCGCACGGGTCCAAGCCGTTCTGGGCCACCGAGATCTCCTGGGACACCAATCCGCCCGATCCCGGCGGAGTACCGACGCAGACTCAGGCGCGGTGGCTCGAGCAGGCCTTCTACACCCTCTGGCGCCAGGGCGTGAGCACGGTGCTGTGGTTGCAGATCCGCGATTCACCCCCGGTCCCCAGCTTCGCCGCCAGCTATCAGGACGGCCTGTACCTCATGGCCGGGGGCACGAAGCCGGCCGCGACCGCGTTCCGGTTCCCGTTCGTGACCAGCCGGCTCTCGCGCAGCCGCGTTCAGGCTTGGGGCCGATCTCCGGTCACCGGCCGGGTCACGATCGAAGCGCGGCGCTCGGGGCGGTGGGTGGCGGTCTCAGGCCTCACGCTCAGAAAGGGACAGGTGTTCTCGACCAGCCTCAGCCTGCGCGGCAACGTGGTCCTGCGGGCCCGGACCGCGTCCGACACGAGCCTGACCTGGACCCAGGCGGCGTGACCGTGTCAGCCTTCGAGCGCCCAGCACGTATCCGTAGTCGATGGAGTCCGTAGCCACCCACTCGCTGACGCCGTGGTCGCGCCTGAGCGAGCGCCTCGACCTTCGCGCGGCCGCGATCTGGGTGCTGGCCGGCGGTCTCGTCCTCTACCTCGCCGTCGACGGCGGCGGCTACGACCTCATCGTCCGCAACCAGGCCGGGGTCGTCGTGTGGTGGGTGGTGATCGTGGGCGCGGCGGCCGGCGTCCTCCCGGTGGGGCGGTTGGGTCGCCTGGCCTGGGCCGGCCTGGCTCTGTTCGGTGGCTTTGCGATCTGGACCGCGCTGGCCTCGACGTGGTCGATCAGCTCCGAGCGAAGCCTCCAGGAGCTCTCGCGCGTGGCCTGCTATCTGGGCGTGCTGGTGCTCGGGCTGGCGATCCATCGCGACCGAGAGAGCGCGGTGCGCCATACGATCTCCGCGGTCGGTTCCGCCGTTGCCGTGGTGGCCGGCCTGGCCGTGCTCTCCCGGCTCCGTCCGGACATGTTCTCCGCCGCCGGTCAGACGGGGGCGTTCCTGGCCGGCACGCATGGACGCCTCGTGTGGCCGCTCAACTACTGGAACGCACTCGCCGCCCTGATGGCGCTGGGACTGCCGCTGCTGTTGGCGATCGCCACCTCCGCACGGACGCTCCGCTCCCAGGCACTGGCCGCCGGGGCGATTCCGCTGGTGGCGCTGTGCGCCTATCTCACCTTCTCGCGTGGCGCGGCGCTCGCCGCGGGCGCGGCGATCATCGTGTTCGTGGCTCTGGCCACGGACAGGATTCCCAAGCTCGCGACGATGCTCGTCGCCGGCGTCGGCAGCGCCGTCCTGATCGCCGGCGCGGTGCACCGCACCGCGATCGAGAAGGGCCTCACGAACGCAGCGGCCCACCACCAGGGCGCCACGCTCCTGGTCGCAGTCGTGCTCGTGTGCGCCGGGGTCGCGGTGGTCCAGGTCGGGATCGGCCTGGCCGCCCGCCATGGAACCCCGCCGCGGGCGCTCCAGGTCCCGATCCGGACGGCCGCGGTCGCGCTCGCGGCGGCACTCGTGCTGGTGCTGCTGGTCGCGCTGGCGGCCGGCGTCCCGTCGCGTCTCTCGCACGCGTGGACGGACTTCAAGAAGCCGGTCTCGGCATCGCTGCACACGAACACGCTGAATCGGTTCGGGGTGGTCAACGGCAACGGTCGCTACCAGATGTGGCAGGTGGCCGGCGATGTGGCCGGGCTGCACCCGCTGCGCGGTTCCGGGCCGGGCACGTTCCAGTTGCTCTACCAGCCGCGGGCACCGGATGGCTCGTACATCGTCAACGCCCACTCGCTGTATCTCGAGACGCTCGACGAGGACGGCGCCGTCGGCCTCGCGCTGCTGGTCGGGTTCTTCGTGCTGGTCCTCGGCGCCGCAGTCTCATTGGTGGTGCGCTCGCGGGACGAGGCGCGCACGCGCGCGGCTGCGGTCACGGCCGCGATGGTCGCCTTCCTGTTCTCGGCGGCCGTCGACTGGGTGTGGCAGATCCCGGCGCTGCCGGTGGCGATTCTGCTGCTCGCCGCGGCCGTGCTGGCGCCGCCCAGACGTTCGGACTCCGATCCGCAGGGCACCAGGCGAGCCGGGGTCGGATCGATTGCCGGCCGGGTGGCGATGGTCTTGGCCGGCGTGCTCAGCCTGGTCGCGATCGGCGTCCCGCTGGCCACGACCAACGACGTGCGGCAGAGCCAGGCGGCCGCCGCGGCCGGCAACACGACGCTGGCCCTCGCGGACGCCCAGCAGGCCGCGCGGGTCGAGCCGGGTGCTTCGTCGCCTCGGCTCCAGGAGGCCCTCGTGCTCGAGACCCAGGGCAGGTTCAGCGATGCCGCCGCGGCGGCCAACCGCGCGATCGCCAACGAGCCCGGGAACTGGCAGAACTGGCTCGTGCTGTCGCGGATCGAGGCCGAGAGAGGTGACTCCGCGGGCGCGGTGGCCGCGTACCGGCGCGCGCGGGGGCTCAACCCGCGCTCGGGTCTGTTCGCGACGCGACACTCGCCGGCGCGGCCGCAGCGGTCAACGGCGAGGAGGGGCTGAGCCGTGGCACAGCTCGGCGACGATCTGACCCCGGACGAGGTGCGCGTTGCCGATCGGCTCGAGCACGAACG
>JADGPN010000364.1 GCA_017882465.1 Solirubrobacteraceae bacterium | reverse complement strand
CTCGTCGGCGGACTCCAGAGAGGCGGCAGGGACACGTTCGGTGTCGGCCGCGATCGGCGTCGTGTCCAGGTCGCCGCGGCCCACACTGGCGCGCGTGCTGTGAGGCTCAGTCGAGTGCAGGTCTAATCTTGCGCGCGTCGCGCAGCGTGTCTCGTTGCGGCACAGATAGATAACGTCGTTGCGGTCTGGGCGCGCAAGTTCACGAAATTGCTCCAGCCGTCGTAGCGTTGCCCCGCAAAGGTGGCAGTGGCGATTGGTCATCTCGGAAGATGGAACGAATCAGTTGGCAGATCGGGTGCGAACACGGCGAGTGCGTTCTTTGGCGGGACACTCTTTTCGGCGGGACCCTCTTTTCCAATCCGAGGGCGCCAGCGATGAGGGAACTGCGCCCGCACCGCCGCGAGGTCTCGTACAGGCCGACGGTGGAAGACCGTCGGGTAGGACACGCCGCTCGTTGTGCACAGAGCCCGCCGCAGAAAGCGACGATCCGTGCTGGGGCTACTTCTCGACCTCCCCGGCCGTCGCCGGCTGCGGTGTTTGCGGTATCAGCAGGAGGTGGCTGTTGACGATCGCCGCAGCGACGTCGGCGAGCTTGTTGCCGTTGTGTTGGGAGTGGTCGCGCAGCAGGTCGAACGCCTTGTTGGCATCGATCGAGTTGCGGGCCATCAGGATCCCTTTTGCCTGCTCGATCACGGCGCGGCGCCCGAACGCTCCCTGCAGGTTGTGGTACTCCGTGAAGCGCTGGAGGGTGATGTCGATCGCGCTCTGTAGCTCCTTAGGGCCCGAATCGACGATGTAGGCGAAGACGCCCCGCTTGGCCGCCTCGCAGACGTAGGCGGGCTCCTCGGCGGAGAGAAGCGCGATCACGGGACAGGTGGATTCGCGGACGATCTGCTCGATCAGCTCGAGCGCGTGCTCGGAGGAGAGGCCGAGCCCGACGAGGGCGACATCGGGATGCTCTCGCGCCGTGACCGGGCCGACTTCTTCGACGTCGATCGAGCGCGCGATTACTTCGTGTCCGAGCCCGGTGACGACTTGCGCGAGCAACTCAAGCCGGTCGCGACGCTCGTTCGCGATCAGGACACGCAGGTGCTGGCTCTCGTTCTTGATCATGCGCCCACGGAACGTCGCGTGAACATCTGACCCTTCTCCACTCACTAGTACGACCGGAGGTCGCAACGAGTGGGGAGTGGCGGCTTGCTGAACCGGCTTTGCGGTTCCTTCCGTCAGGCCCAGCCCGCGGCGGCTGTTCGCAGCAATTGTACCTAGCCGCGTTCGTCCGCGTGGCTGCGCGAGCAGCGAATGCGGTGAGCGAACTTTGGGCGATTGAAGGTCTCGGTCTCACCTGCCGATGCGGCCAGTCATCGAACAAGCCGTTCCGCCATGCCACAAGACGCAGAGGGCGGAGAGCCGGCGGCGGAGCTCACCGTCGGGAGTGTCTAGGCCCGCATGAGGGCACTGTCGCGCTAGATCGCTTGCCCGCACCGCACGTACGACACTCGCGCGGGCGTCGAAGCGTAGAGTCGCCATCGCGCGTGCCGGCCTACGTGATCGTCGACGCCACTGTCCATGATCCCGACGCGTTTGCGGCCTACTTGGCCGCGTCACCGACCACGGTTGCGGCCGGCAGTGGCCGCTTTCTCGCACGCGACGGTGAGATAGCCATGCTCGAAGGCGACTGGCACCCCAAAAGGATCGTCGTGTTGGAGTTCGCAGACACTCAAGGCCGCGAAGCGCTGGTACGCCTCAGAGGACTATCAAGCTGCGATCACACAGCTCGATCGCAAACCGGCCACCCATCAGCCGCGTTCACAACGTCCGTGGGTAGGACAACCTCCTTTCCATTCCACCCGCGGGCCTGCCTCTCGATCCTGTCGGGCGTTGCAGCGACGACCGGCGAGACCTTCTCGCCAAGCGACTCGAGAAACGTCTCGCGTGTAAGAGGCGTGGCCGTTGATCGTTGCGCCGGACGCTGCCTCGAGGGGTCAACCCGCTAGCCAGCCGACTCCCCGGCGGCCCAGGCCCGCGCGGTCGCAGCGTCCTTGAGTGCGGGCTCCACTCCTTCCGGGAGGTCCGGGCCGCCGTCGGAAGTCGCATCGGCATTGTCGCCGCCGTCCAGGTCGATGCCGTCTTCGGTCGTCGGTTCGTCGGAGCCGGTCGTCCTCCCGAGGACCGAGCTGCCGAGCTCTGGATCCTCCGGCAGCATCTCACGCGGCGCGTCCGATCCACCGAGCTCGGCGGGAACGATGCCCTCGGCGGCGAGGTCCGCCCACGGACCCTTCTCGCGAGCCTCGGCCTCGTCCGGCGTGGTTCCGCCGCGCTGCTCACTCGGCTTCACCGCGCCCTGCTCTTGATCGCTGCCAGCCATAGGATCCTCCTGATTTGGAAGCTGAACTACGCGAAGCTCTCTACCCCATCCGGGGGCGGCTAACCAGCGCGAGCGTCACTCCGGGAGCGGGGTCGCCCTAACGTCGTGCTTTTCGGTCTTGATTGCCCGTTCCCGCAAGCGTGGCATGGCTGCGTCACCGTGAATACCGCCCAGCAGTTGTCCCTGCGCCGAGGACCTACGCTGACGTAGATCCGGCGTCGCGCACCTCGTCGACGGCGGCGGCGACTATGTCGAGCGCCACGCCCCGCCGGGCACCGCGCTGCTCGCAGAACATCGAGCCCAATAGGACAGCCATTACGACGATCGCGCCGACCCAGAAGCGGTGAAACGCGAAGCCAACGCCACATGTCGCCGTACGAGGTCTACTTCCACTCCTCGGGCGGCGTCGAGTCGAAATGGTCGCCCAAGGACGTCGGACTCAACCGGGCCAACGCAATCCCCGGCTACACGCTCGGCGGAACGCTGTCGCTCGCGCTCATGATCGTCGTCGCGACGGCCGCCGCTGCGGCAACGTCGACGACCTGGCGATCGAGGGCGGCGCCGGCGAGGTGCCGGAGGTGGTCACGCTCCTCGTCGGCCCGGCTACTGGGGGCCGCGCGCCGGCGATGTCGTCCTCGCCGAAGTAGTCGCTGCCTTGCACCTCGATGAAGATCAGAGGCCCGCCCGAAGCCGTTGAGCGTGAACACGGCGACGGTGACCGACACGAACAGAGCCGCCTCCCTTCACCGGAAGTCGGCGTTACTTCAGGCGCGCTTCTGGGGATAGCGTTTATCGAGGTGGGGTCGAGGCTTTCATTGGTGCTGCTCTCCGTGCTGTGCGCGTTTGGCGTGGTTGGTGTCGGGTCGGCCGCGGGAGTAACGAAGGACACGTGTCCGACGTTCAACACTGCAGGCGAGACGAGTGCTGATCTGTCGATTGGCTATCCGGCCGGCTCGGTGCTGGTCGGTTCCTCGTCGGTGAAGCTCGGCGCGCTGATTGGTACGGCCACGGGCCAAACGACATACATGGTCGCGTACGGATCGTCGGCGGACTACGGGCTCTGCACCGCTGCCGTCCCGCTTTCGACGTCGGGCCAGCAGCCAATCCAAGTTGTTCTGACGGGGCTGGACGCGCAGACGACGTATCACTTCACCGTTGTCGCAACCAATGGCACCGACACGGCTTTGGGCGGCGATCAGACCTTCACGACGCTGCCGGCCGGCGAGATCCCGCAGGGCGCGACGATCAACGGCGTCGCGGTCGGCGGATTGAGCGAGGCCGCCGCGCTTCGCGCTCTACGACAGCTATCTGCGGCGCCGGCGCGACTCGCTATCGGCAAACGGCATTGGTCCGTCGTCCGAGCGCTGCTGGGCGCTCAGATCGATGCCAGCCAGGTCGCGCCCGCACTTCAAGCCCTGCCAGGCCAAGCACTGGCGGCTCCGACCTCAGTCGACGCCTACCGGCTCACGCACTACCTGGCGGCTGCGAGCCGCCGCTACGGACAGCCGACCCTCCCGGAGGTCGTGCGCCTGATCGGCCAGCACGCCCTGGTCGCCCCCGCCCAGTCCGGAATCCAGATCGACACTCGGCGTGCCCGAGCAGCGATCACCGCCTACCTCACGCAGAGACGATCAGGCGTGCTCCATCTCCCGATACGCCGCGCTCGAGCGCCGCAACCGCAGCACCAGAAGACCGTCGTCGTTCGCCTCAGCGCACAGACGCTGACTGCCTACCTCGACGGCAGGCCCGTGCTGACCACACCAGTCACCACCGGTCGGGCCGCCCTTCCAACCCCGAGCGGCAGTTTCCACATCCACAGCCGCTCCAGCCCCTACGTGTTCACGTCACCCTGGCCGAAGGGGACCCCGTACTGGTATCCCCCGACCCCGGCTACCTGGGCGATGTACTTCTACGACAACGATTTCCTCCATGACGACCCCGGCGAACCCGCAAACGCATTCGGATCCGGCTCCCAAAACGGTCCCTACGCGAGCCACGGCTGCGTCCACGTCCCGCACAACGCGATGGCGTTCCTCTACCAGTGGCTCCCGGTCGGCGCGACCGTGATCGTTGCGCAGAGCTGACGCCAAAAACCGTCGCGAACCCTGTGGGGTGCGTAAACTCGGTCCGCGCTCGAGAAAACGCGGATTTGCAGGCGAAACCGAGTTAATGCACCCCACACGCACCGTGCGCTCGACCTACAGGCGCCCGACCCGGG
>JADGPN010000363.1 GCA_017882465.1 Solirubrobacteraceae bacterium | reverse complement strand
TTGATCGCCTTCAGGTGCAGGTCTCCGGTCACCTCGACGGTGACCATGCCGCCGCCGGCGGACGCCTCGACCACCTCGTCCTTGAGCGACTCCTGCGCGACCATCATGTCCTGCTGCATCTTCTGGACCTGCTTGAGCATCTGCTGCATGTTGGGCTGCTGGGGCATCAGCTTCTACTTGTCCTCGGGTTGATCGGGATCGTCGAGGAGCTCCTCGGCGTTGAACTCGTCCATGAAGCGTTGCACGAGTTTCTCTCCGGTGAGCACGGTCTCGCCGGGTTCGGCGGGCGTCTCCTCCTCGTCGCGGAGCTCGTAGCGGAGCACCAGCGTGTGGCCGGTGACCGACCGGAGCGCCTCGGCAGTGACGCGGCGATGCTCATCCTGCTCGGCCTTGCGCTTGAGAAAGGCCGCCCCGCTGGGGAAGGCCAGCGTGAGCTCGCGCTCGGTGACGATCACCGGCCGCGCGTCCGCCAGCAGCGCGGCCAGCATGGCGTTGCCCGCTCGGACGGTGTCGACCACGGCCGGCCACAGCTCGGTCGCGGTCCCGACCTCGAGCGAGACCGCCGGGCGCTCCTGGGGCTCGGCCACGGCCGGGGCCGGCGCGCTCTGGGCTGGGGCCGGCGCGCTCTGGGCTGGGGCCGGCGCGCTCTGGGCTGGGGCCGGCGCGCTCTGGGCCGGGGCCGGCGCGGATGCCGGCTGAGCGGTCGCCGATGCCGACGACGACGTGACCCGGACCGACGCCGGGGCGGCGACGGGGCGCACGGGCGCCGCGGCGCTCGGGGCTTGGAGCTGAGGCGGACCCCCGGTCTGCTCGGGCGTGACGGCCACCGTGATCGAGCGCAGCGAGGACGCCGGCGCCGCGCCGTCCCCGCTCTCGAGGCGCTCGATCCGGGCCATCAGCGCCTGAGTCGAGGGATCGAGCTCGGGAGCCGCCGCCTTGACCAGCACCAGCTCGAGCTGGATCCGGGCCTGGGCGCCGTTGGCCGTCGCCTCGAGCGCGCCGGAGACCAGGTCGAGCAGGCGCACCGCGTCGGTCCGCGACAGAGCGCTCGCCTGCTCGGCCATCCGGCGGTCGCGCTCGGGCGTCACGCGCAGCTCCGGCGGGACCTCACCGAGGACCTGGACGGTGAGCAGCTCGCGCCCGTGGATCTCGAGGTCGCGCAGAACCTGGCCGGGGTCGCGGCCGGATTCGGCCAGCCGAGCCACGGCGCGCATCGCCTCGGCCGGGTCGCGGGCGACGATCGCCTCGACGGCGGCGAACAGCTGCTCGGAGTCCGCGATGCCCAGCACCGCGAGCACGTCGGCGGGCTCGATCTGCTCCTCGCCCGCGTAGGTGACGAGCTGCTCGAGCGTGCCGAGGGCGTCACGGAAGCTCCCGGTCGCGTGGCGGGCCACCAGCGCCAGCGCCGCCTCGCTGATCCTGATCTGCTCCTCGGCGGCGACGCGAACCAAAACGGTGGCGACCTGCTCGACGGTCGGGCGCCCGAAGTCGAAGCGGTGGCAGCGGTCGACGACGGTCGGCAGCACCTTCTGGGCCTCGGTCGTGGCGAGCACGAAGATGGTGCGCGGCGGCGGCTCCTCGAGCGTCTTCAAGAAGGCGTTCCAGGCCTGCGAGGAGAGCATGTGCGCCTCGTCGAGGATGTAGACCTTGTGGCGACCCGAGACCGGCGCGTAGGCCACCTTCTCACGCAGCTCGCGGATGTCGTCCACCGAGTTGTTCGAGGCCGCGTCCATCTCGATCACGTCGAGCGAGGTGGCGCTCGCGATCGAGGTGCATGACTCGCATCTGCCGCACGGTCGGGTCGTCGGTCCGCGCTCGCAGTTCAGGCACGCGGCGAGGATCTTGGCCATCGACGTCTTGCCGGTCCCCCGGGAGCCGACGAACAGGTAGGCGTGGTGGACCTTGGACTGCTCGACGGCGTTTCGGAGCGTGCGCACGACGTGCTCCTGCCCCACGACGTCGGCGAACGTCCGGGGCCGGTGGCGGCGGTAGAGCGAGGGTCCAGTCGACACGGATTCCGAGTCTAGTGAGGCCGTCGGCGGGGCTCCGGGCCGCCCGTGGGCCGGGCGCGATCGGGGGTCCCGCCCGCGGCACGGGCGCGAGCGAGCGCGAAAAGTGGATCGTGCACCCTCCGTCGAAACCGGTACCCGGGGCGCTGCCACCGCTCTTGGGCTCCGGTTCGGTTTCCCCGCAGCGCCTGGAGGTGACCGCTTAAGGCTGCTTCCTTCCGGACCTGACCTGGTTCACGGGTCTCCACCGCAACGGGACCGGACCATCATCGCCTTGAACGGGGCGCTGACCCCGGGGCCTGTGTCCCTCGGGAGGGAATTCGGCCCCGCTAGAGCGGATTACGGGTACAGGGCACCGCTACCTCCCCGCCTAGCACGATCCAGTTGGGATCGTAGTCGTTTCGGCCGGTGCGCGTGCACGCGCACCGACCACGACGCTACAGTCACCGGCTCATGACGATTGGAGTCATCGGCCTCGGTTACGTGGGCCTGCCACTGGTGGTCGCGTTCGCCGAGGCCGGCGAGCGCGTGGTCGCCGTGGACGTAGATGAGCGCAAGGTCGAGGCGCTGAAGCGCGGCGAGTCCTACATCGAGGACATCGCGTCCGAGCGGCTGGCCGCGGTGCTGGGGTCGATCGAAGCGAGCACCAAGTTCGCGCCGCTGGCCCGCGCCGACGCGGTGCTGATCTGCGTGCCGACGCCCCTGACCCGCAACCGCGAGCCCGACCTGGGGCCGCTGAATGCGGCGGGGCGGAGCCTGACCGCGGTGCTCCAGAGCGGGCAGCTGGTGGTGCTCGAGTCCACGACCTATCCCGGCACCACTCGTGAGCGCCTGGTACCGATCCTGGAGGAGTCGGGGCTGCGGGTCGGCGAGAGCCTGAACGTGGCCTTCTCCCCCGAGCGCGTCGACCCCGGGCGCACGGATTACACGCTGAAGAACACGCCTAAGGTGATCGGCGGAATGACCCCCGCGTGCGCCGAGCGCGCACGCGAGCTCTACAGCCGCGTCTGCGACGAGATCATCCCGGTCTCTACGCCGGAGGCGGCGGAGCTGACGAAGCTGCTGGAGAACATCTTCCGCTCGGTCAACATCGCCCTGGTGAACGAGATCGCGGTGCTGGCGGACCGGATGGGGATCAACATCTGGGAGGTCGTCGACGCCGCCGCGACCAAGCCCTACGGGTTCATGCGCTTCGAGCCCGGGCCGGGGATGGGCGGCCACTGCCTGCCCGTCGATCCCTTCTACCTGACCTGGCGCGCGCGAGAGTTCGAGCTCTCGACCGAGTTCATCGAGCTGGCCGGGAAGATGAACCAGCAGATGCCGTATTTCTGCGTGGAGCGGATCGAGCGAGCCCTGAACGACGTCTCGAAGCCGGTCAAGGGCTCGCGGATCGCGATCCTTGGCGTCAGCTACAAGGGCGGCGTGGGCGACATCCGGGAATCGCCGGCGCTGCGGATCATGAAGGTGCTCGGAGACCGCGGCGGCGACCTCTGCTACCACGATCCGTTCGTGCCTGGGCTGAAGGAGTTCGACCTGCACAGCCTCTCGTTGGAGGAGGCGGTGGCCGACGCCGATGCCCTCGTGCTGGTCACCGCGCATCCCGGCATCGACTATTTCGCGCTGGCCAGCGAGGCGTCGCTGTTCGTCGATCTGCGCGGCGTGACCCGCGGCCTGCAGGCGGAGAACGTGATCCGGCTGTAGGCGGCGGAGTTGGTTTGGCCGGACGGCGTGGGGCCGCGAGGGCCCGCCGGGCGCGCGCGGGCGGCGGTCTGGCCGGACGCTGGAGGGCGCGTGGCGTCTCGGCCGACTCAAAGACGCTTCTTTCCTGCCTCGCCCCCGCCCCAGATATCGGCGCGAGGGGGCTCAGGGTCTATCCGTGTTATGTCAGCCGCGGTCAGCGCCGCGAGTCCCTGGGTCGGTGGCGGTGCCGGCGTGCGATGATCTGGTGAGTGCGACTGTCGCCGCCAGGCAGGCGAGGGCGAACGCGATCGCCGCGGACCGCAGGACAGTCCGTTTGACACCGGGTACCCGCACTCCCCGAGGGATCGGCCCGCCCGGAGGTTGGCTCTAGAGGTGGCGAGGGGCTGGCCGGCGCGCTCGCGGGGCGGGCGGCCGGACGGGCGCGCGGCGGGCGAGATCCGCGGCGCCCATGCCGGTATTCTGGGGCTACGAGGGCGCGTAGCTCAGTGGGAGAGCGCTCGCTTCACACGCGAGAGGTCGCTGGTTCGAGCCCAGCCGTGCCCATCACGAAAGTCCTGCTAATTATGATGTTTTTGGTGATCTCGAAGTCACGCCGACCGGGGTCCGTAGCATGGAATCGGCTTGCGGCGTTAATCACGGCGTTAAACCCTAGGCGTCACTCGGCCGCCTCGCCATCCTCGTCGGTGTAGCCCAGCTGCTCGACCGCTCGATCGAACTCGCCCTTCTCAACGTTGTGAGAGCCGCGAGAGTCCCCGCTCGCCAGCCGCGTGATCTGCCGACTCGTGGCGCGCTCTGCGGGCTCATCGGCGAACCGCATCAGCGTCCAAACGGCCTGCTCGTCGATGTACCGCCGCGTTGCAACCTGCTGGTAGACCGAG
>JADGPN010000362.1 GCA_017882465.1 Solirubrobacteraceae bacterium | reverse complement strand
TGTCGGCCACGTGTCCAACGATCTGGCCGAAGCTGCGGACCACCTCCGTGGGCTTGAAGCCGTAATTCTCCTCGGGCATCTTTTCGGCCGAGCGGAGCAGGATCGCCTTCAACCCGCTGTATATGGCCTTGTTGTGTGCGCTGAGCGGATTTTCCGGAGAGGCGACGGCGGCAGCCGGCGGCTTTTCCTGGGCGAGGGCGACGGCGGCCGGCGCAAGAAGACAGATCAAGAGGGTTGGTACAAGTGTTCGCATGGGGGTTCCTCCTTCAGGTTGAAAGTTGACGTTTGTCGCCTGACGCGCAGGCGCCACAGCCAGTACGACATGGTCGCGAGCACCACGAGCGGAATTGCGATCAAAGCAGCGATCCGGATCTGTACCGGAAGGAACTTGAACCGACCCACGCCGGAAAACGCCGCAAGGGCCAGAGCGAAACACATGCGCCACAGGTGCCGCCGAAGCCGTGGTGCGCCGCGAAGGATCTGAACGCCCCCCGACCGCATCATTCGAACGTCGCCCACGCTCGCGAGCAGGGCGACTCCGCCAAACACGAAGAACGGAAGAGGCGGGACCCCATTTCTCGTCCCGCTGGCGCTGGCGACGGTCTCGAGGCCGAACGTGAAGAGGGTCAGGCCCACGCCCAGCGCCACGAGAAGCAGGCCCAGATCCAGCCACCGCGAGCCTCTGGCCGGAGGGCGAACCGTGACGAGCGCCGTGACCACCAGATAGGCCGTCAGCAGCCCCACGGGGACGTTTGACGCCGGCTGCACGCCCCGCACAGCCGCCATGGCCGCCCCCAGGAGCGCCATCGTGAGCATTGCGTAGACGAAGAGCATCCCGCTCTTGCGATGCAACCGTGAGCCCTTCGTCGCATAGAGCGCGACAAAGCCGAGAACGATGCCCAGCACGCCAGCGGCAATGTGTACGAGTGACGTCATGACGGCACGCTAATGACGACTTTGCCCCGGGCATGCCCTTCTTTCAGATACCGTATGGCTTCAGCGGCGTCGCTCAACGCGTACGTCCGATCGATGACCGGTTTCACCTTGTTCGCCTCGACGAGCTCCTTCAACGCGAGGAGCTCCTTGTCGTTGACCCGTGCCATGAAGAACACCACGTTCTGGCTCACGAACGGAGACGACAGAAGCACCATCAGCAACCGCGGCAGCGGCCCGATCCAGCCACCGCCGGGCCTCACTCCGACCGCGACGTAGGTCCCCTTGCGGGTCATGACGCGCCAGCAATCCGACAGCGGCCGATTCCCCACGCAATCGAAGATCAGGTCGTATCGCTCTGCGCTTCGGGTGAAATCGTCCCGGGTGTAGTCGATGACGTGGTCGGCGCCAATCGATCGGACGAGGTCGACACTCCTCGTGCTGCACACACCCGTCACCTCGGCGCCGAGCGATTTGGCGATCTGCACGGCGAATGTGCCCACACCGCCCGCCGCGCCGTTGATCAAGACCTTATGCCCCGGCTGAACCCGGCCTCTATCGCGAAGGCCCTGCAGGGCGGTCAGTCCCGCCACGGGCAGGGCCGCCGCCTGCTCGAAGGTGAGGTTCGCCGGCTTCAAGGCCAGCCGGGTCTCGGGAGCGCAGACGTACTCGGCGAAAGAGCGCCGGGCTGCTCCGAATACCGCATCCCCTGGTTGAAACCGCGTGACGTTCCTGCCGATCGCTTCGATCTCCCCGGCCAGATCGGCTCCAGGACAGGTCAGCTTCGGTTTGCGGAGCCCGGTCAGAGGGCGAAGGATGTACGCGCCGCTCATGAGGTGGCAGTCCAACGGGTTGACGGCAGCCGCGCGAACTCTGATCAGGACTTCGTCGTCGCCCGGCGTCGGCTTTTCGACGTCTTCAGAGTGGAGGACGTCAGGTGAGCCATAGGCGTGATAGATGAGGGCTTTCATCAGATCGGTTCCTGAGCGCGGCGCAGCCGGACCGCGGCGGCGAGGCAGGCCGCGGCGAATGCCAACCCGATCCACAGCCCGGGCGTGCTCAGGAATTTCGCGGGATCGAGCTGCGTGAAACGATCGATGACCGGATATACGCCGCGCTTCGGCGTGACGGTGAAAGCCTCCGTCATGGCGCCCATCACGCGGTACTTCAGCAGGGTGCCGAAATACGAAGTGTTGAACGCGATCTTCTCGACGAGCGGGATCGCAAACAGAGGCAGCGCGGCCCACAGCACCGGTGTGCGGCGCGCCCAGGCCGAGACCAGCAGCAGCCAGCCGTAAATTGGCGCGAACCAGAGTACGTGCACGGTCAGGCCGTAGAGCATCACCACCGGCTCCTGAAAGAACCGCACTTCGGCCCACAGCGTCGCGAGGCTTGCTCCGCTCCCCAACAGGACCGCCGTGCTCAGGAGCAGCACGATGCGTTGAACGGCCAAACCGAGCGCGAAGCCGATCAGCGGCAGGACGACGAATGGAATGCTCGCCTTGGAGAGCACCGTCGTGAGATCCGAGACCGGCATCGACTTCCAGAACAGGATGCTGCGGTCGCGGCGCTCGCCGTAAAGCGCGTCCAGCGAGTAGAAGATCGCGATGAGGAACGTGGCGGCGATGATGGGAGCCGGCGCCGTGCTGTAGTGCCGGACGATCGCGGCGTGCTGCTTCGCCGGGTCGAGCGCCGACACGGCGAGCATCCGCTTCGGCAGGCTAATCGTGCTGATCATGGAGGCGAAGAGCACGACCGCGGCGACGACCAGCGGCGCGATCGTGACCGAGCGGTTCTCCCACAGTTCGCGCCGAATCGACCAATACAGGGGCCGCGTCGGCTTGGCCGCGGGCGCGACGACCGGCGAGCCGGGCGGATCCGTCGTGGGAGTGTTCATGCGGATGCTCCTTGGGCCTTTCCGGCCTCTCCCATCACGGCGACGAACAGATCGGCGATGCTCGGCCTGCGTACGTCGCCCAGCGCTGCGAGCTGCTGGCGCTCGGCGCCGTCGAAGAGCAGGATGCTGCGGCCGAACACCTGGCGCTCGTGGATCGGCCGGAGCGCCCGCGCCGCGGCAGCGTTCTCGGGGTTCACCATCACTTCCAGATAGCGCGACTCGAACGCCTCCATGCTGCTCTCGAGGACGATGCGGCCGCGGTTGAGGAACGCGAAGTCGGTGAGGACATCCTGGATCTCATCGATCTGATGGGTCGTCACGACGATCGTGCGGCTGCGATCGAAGTAGTCGTTCAAGAGCGAGTCGTAGAACCGCTTGCGATACAGGATGTCGAGTCCGAGCGTCGGCTCGTCCAGCACCAGCAATCTCGCGTCGATTGCCATGACGAGCGCGAGGTGGAGCTGGGTCACCATGCCCTTCGACAGTTCCCTGACCCTGCTGGCGCGCTTGATGTCGGTCTTCGCGAGAAACCCCTCCGCCTTCGCGCGATCGAATCGCGGGTGCACGCCGGCGACGTAGTCGAGCGCCTGGGAGACCTTTATCCAGCGCGGCAGCAGGGCGACGTCGGCGATGAAGGAGACGTCGCGCACGAGCTGATCCCGCTCGGTCCAGGGGTCGCGACCGAGCACCCTGAGCTCTCCCTGATGGGGGGTGAGGCCGAGAATCGCGTGGAGCGCGGTGCTCTTGCCTGCGCCGTTGGGACCGATGATTCCGAGGATGCGGCCCTCTTCGACACGCAAATCGACGCCGTCGAGCGCGACGGTCGTGCCGAAGGACTTGCGGAGGCCGCGTGCTTCTATGCAGGCCATGGCTTCAACGCTCCTTCTCGTCGGGCGGCGGGGACGGCGGGCGGCCTTCGCCGGCACGCAGCAGCTCTTCCGGCGTCAGTCCGAGGCGCTGAATGGTCGCGTGGACCCGCGGCCACTCTTCCTCGAGAAACTTCTGGCGTTCGGCCTGCAGCAGCAGGTCGCGCGCGCCGGCGTTGATGAACATGCCGCGGCCTCGCTTCGTCTCGACAAGCTGCTCGTCGACCAGTTGTTGATAGCCCTTCAGGACCGTGATCGGATTGACCCGATACTCGGCGGCGACATTTCGCACGGACGGCAGCGGATCGCCTTCCTTGAGGACTCCGTCCAGGATCATCGCGACGACTCGGTCGCGAACCTGGCGGTAGATCGGCTGGCTGTCGTTCCACTGACTGTCCATCGTGTTTTGCGGTTAGCCCCTACGAGAGAAATGCGAGGGATCGCTGTGATCGTCCGCTGCGACTCACGGTGATATAGTGAACTACAACACACACTCACATGCTACGTTTTTTTCGTCGCCGGGTTTTTTGTCGCCGTTCTCACGGCGTAAGTCTTTAATATGACTAGTGATACATCGTAATTCTGGGGTAGGCGAACGGCGGGATCGCCGTTGAGATCAGCGCACCAGGAAGGATCTCGTGGCACTGCACGGCGCGCCGAGGAGGTAACGCGCCGCCGGGGTCCGGCAGCTCGGTGTCGGGATCCGCCGCGGCCACGACCGCCGCCGTCCCGACCACTGATTCTAAATGAGTTAGCGGAAAGAGCCAGGAGCGGCCCTTTCCGCTCAAGAGCCTAAGACGAGCCTAAAACGAGGCTGCTTCTGGTGGGTCGAATCCCGGTCGGAGCGGAAGCCGGAGAGGCGCTTCATGACGCGAGGAACTTCTTCATCCTCTCCTCCTATCCTTCGATCCTCT
>JADGPN010000361.1 GCA_017882465.1 Solirubrobacteraceae bacterium | reverse complement strand
GGCCCCGACTGCGCACACAGTCGGGTAAAGCCCTGCTCAGGAGGGCATCTAAGCTTCAGACCCGGACGGAACCGTGCACCTCATTCGGTGGCTCCAGGCTTAAGGCCGACGCACAGCCCCCTGTCAACCGGCGTCCCACGACGGCACGACGGGACGAGGATCCCGCAAGCCCAGACACGGACAAGCGACTCCTGCGGCACCAGAACAACCCACCCGGACACAGGGTTCGCCGGCGTCCCTGCCGGCGAGCGTCCCCCGCCGCGAGCACCCCGCTCCACCACAAGCACTCGAAAACGCGAAAATCCGGCTCCCGACCCTTGACACTTTCATCCGTGGTGTAGATGACGCGCCGGACCTCGTCGGGGAACGCGAGGAACGGGATCACGTGCTCCCAGGCGTTCAGCCACGCTTGGGTGATCACGGGGAACCGGGCGCCCCACTTCTCATCGAACGCCTCAAGCTCGGCCTTGGTCGGCGTCCTTGGCGGTGTGGATCGGCTTCAGATCGCGGGCGACCTGCTCGCGCTCGCGGGGCACGTGTCGCAGGCTCGAGCGAACCAGACGGACGATGCATGTCTGCAAAGTCGTCTTGGGGAAGATCGCCTCGATCGCCTCGGGGAACCCGGTCAGCCCGTCGACAGCATGACCAGTTGCGGCGGACCCTGTCCGATCGTGCAGGGACCCCTGCCGGCGTCGGCCGGAGGCGAGTGCCGTCGCGTGAGGCCTCATGCGGAGAGGCGGAAGCGTGCCTGCGCCGCTGAAGGGAAGCTCGAGGTCCATCTGCGGCTCAGGTGTCCGCGGGTGCGGCGTTGATCGGAGGCATGGACGTGACGTCGAGTCCGCCATAGGGGAGCACATGCCTGAAAGATGAGAAGCGCCGGCAGTCACCGAGCTCTGAGATGACCGCGACCGCGGTCAGCGGCCGTCACAGATCGTGCCCAGCGAGGCCTCACACAGATCAACGCGAGCGTCATGCCGTCCGCGCAACGCGGGATCGCGCGTCGGCCGCGAACGCTCGGTAAGGATGCACGGGATGGCGGTCCGCGGCGAGCGCGATGGGGGCAGCCGCACGATGCCCGACATGCACTGTGGTCTCGGGAGGTCCGCATCGTCTAGCGTGGCGCGGGCATGCCATCGCACATCCGCGAGGCGACCGTGCGCGACGGATCGGTCTTCGACCGCGTGCCCGCGCCGGGGCTGGTGCTCGTTGGGATCAGCTCGGTGCAGGTGGGCGCCGCGTTCGCCACGAAACTGTTCGCCCACCTCGGACCAGCCGGGACCGTGATGTTGCGTGTTCTGTTCGCCGCGGTCGTGCTGTGCGCGATCTGGCGGCCGAGGCCGCGGGCTCACACGGCGCGCGAGCTTCGCCTCGCCGCCCTGTTCGGGCTGACGCTCGCGTTGATGAACCTCAGCTTCTACGAGGCGATCGACCGGATCCACCTGGGCATCGCGGTGACCCTCGAGTTCGTTGGACCGCTGGGCGTCGCGCTTGCCGGGTCGCGAAGCCGATTGGACGTCGTTTGGGCGCTGCTCGCTGCGGGTGGCGTAGCCCTGCTCGGCGGCTTTGGCACGCCGAACTTGAGCGGGGTACTGTTGGCGCTTGCGGCAGGTGGCTTCTGGGCCGCCTACATCCTCCTGACCGCCCGCGTGGGCCGCGCCTTCCGCGGCGGCGGCGGGCTGGCGATGGCGATGGCCGTCGGCACAGTGCCGCTGATTCCGATTGGCATCGCCGATGCGGGCGCCGGCCTGCTCCACCCCGACTTGCTCGCCGTGGGCTTCGCGGTGGCGATGCTGAGCTCTGTCATCCCGTATTCGCTCGAGCTCGAGGCGCTACGCCGCATACGGCCGCAGCTGTTCGGCGTGCTGATGAGCCTGGAACCCGCGGTGGCGGCGCTGGCTGGCCTTGTCCTGATCGGCCAGAAGCTGAGCGTGATAGACGTCGTGGCGATCACGCTCGTGGTCACCGCCAGCGCCGGCGCGATGCTCGCCACCCGAGGCCCGACCCCAGTGGACGCCTGACTGTTTAGTTACTCAACCACGGCCACACATGCGTTAGGGCTGGATCAGCGCCACGAATCGGGACTAGCACGTTGAAGTCCTCCGCACCCCCGTGGCCGAACCGCAGGACCATCCACCGACACAGGCCGACGGACCTCTGCACGCGTACCGGTTGGAGCATGCGGGCGTCGCATAGTAATAGTCAGCGCCGTCGGCCCGCGCCAAGTGCCGATTGCGGCGATAGCGCAAATCGAAGGATGATCCAACGAGCGAGCCACGGTTTGCAGACGCTTTCAGCTCTAGCGCTTGCCTCCAAACGGATCTCAGCTAGCAATCCTGCGCCCCTGCTGATGCAAGGGAGCAGGGCCCGGCTCGTCCACCGATACACTCCTTTCCGACGAGCGCGATACTGGTACCGGGTCTCCCAGCGTCAGCATTGGCCGATCAAGTTTCGCGCCTCGGCTGGCACGGACTACCGCCTCGCACGGAACGGGGCAGCGCCGCTAGGCGCTCGGACGACTGCATCTCGCCCAAAGCGCATGTGCGCGGGCGACGCGGCGCGCCGGACCTTCTACGCGTGGGCAACCACCTCGTGCACGCTGACGTCATCGATCGTGACGGCCGAACGCGCGATCGAGCGCACCTGCTGTGCCATCCCGTTGGCTGCATCCTCGGTCTCGAAGACGGCAACCGAGTGGCCCTTGCCCTCCCCGTATTCCATTCGGACACCGGAGACGAAGCCAGGCACTTGAGAAACCATCGGGACCACGCGCTCGCGCAGCTCACGCTGCGATTCCTCCAGGTCATTGATCGACCCGTTGACGACGACGGCGTGCATGTCCGACTCCCCTCCGATGGTAGTTGGACTGATCCTCCCTCACCCCGAGTCCCGTCGCAAGCCTGTCCCGGGTTCGACGCGTGCCTCTTCCGCTATGAGCACTGGCTCGCCCGGCCACGTCTGACGAGGCCAATGCGGCACGTCCCACCGCAGCCCAATCACTCCCGACTGCTTGCGCTTTCGCGTGGAACCGATCGCCGGTGCCGCTGGAGGAGGACGCAGGGTCAGCGGCGAGGAGACCACCGGCCGACAAGGCCGGCACCGGCGCCTCGCCGCTGACCCTGCGCCGCCCAACCGGACTGTGCTTGCGAGACGAGTGGCAGTCGTGAGCAATCAGGTCCCGGTCAGGCGGAAAATCGGATGATCTTGCGCGACCCGGAGTAAGTCCTCATCTGATGAGTCCGGTCCGACACCACCGAAGAACACCCCCACCTCGAATTTCCACTTCTTCAAGTAGGCGCGCAGCAGCGGTGGCTTCTCGTCGTCGGCGAGCTCAACGGCGCTGAATGGCTGCCTGCGCCTGCCGACACGCAGCCTCCCTTGACCGCTGGCGCGTAGGTTCTTGACCCACTGCGTGTGACCGCGCGGCGCCACCAAGTATTCGGCGCCCTGGTAGCGCAGGAGGTTGACCGGGGTCTGTCGCCACTCGCCGGATTTCCGGCCCTTGACCTCCAGCACGCGGGAGCCGTACACGCTCACGCCCAGGCGCGTCAGCGCGGCAACGACTCGATTGAAGACGTTGGTTGTGAACCATCCAGGACGCTGGTAGTGCTCGGCCATCCGCGCCATTGTGTCTCGAATCAATCCGTCTCGCCGCAGTTGATCCGCCCCCACGGACCCCGCCGCCAAGCAGCCCGCCCAGCGCCCGCAATCCATGCCCGACCATGCCGGCCGCCAACCGAAGCTCGTCCATCGGACAGCGAGGAGCGGCGGGTCGTGTGCCACGCCGCGCAGTGGCGCCTGTCACGGGGCTCAGCGATCCACGTGCAGTGACATGCGAGGTGCCGGACCGAACCGGGTTTGGGCTTGGCCCGTTGCGATGAATCGGACTGATTCATAGAACGCGACGGCCTGGGGGTTGGCCACGACCTCGATTCGCGTCGCGCCTCGCTCGGATGCGATCCGTTTTGCGTCGTCGACGAGTCGACGCCCGACGCCGGCACGCATCCGCTCCGACTCGACAAAGAGACCATCCAGTTCGCAGGCGCCCGCGGCGGCCCCAAGAAGGACCGCGAAGCCGACGACAACGCCGCGCTGCTCAGCGACCCGGACCAGGCCAGCGGTGATCTGCTCCGCCGGGAGGTCGATCGCATCCGGATGGGCGGCGAGCTCCGCGCGGTACATCGGCTCGTGCATCGAGGCGCGGCGCTGGAGGTCGTCCAGCGCGTCGCGCTCAGCCAATCGCGCCGAGCGGATTGAGATGGGATGAGTGAGCACTCATCCTTGCAAGCCCAACTCTGGCACCTGAGTTGGCGGAGCAGCCTCACAACTGCTCCTTTCCATGCGGAGCAGCACTCGAGCGGCCGGCGACGAGGCTCTTGATCGGGCTACGAGCGACAGCGAAGACATCGAGAGTCGGCGACTCGTAGTGCGCGCCGACGCTAGCTCCGCGGCCGAGTGCTCAGCTAACCCCACGGCTCTCAAGAGCGGAAGTCCGGCGCGGGCGGATCGGCGGCCGACCGGACTTGTGCAATCGCCCACAAGCGCGCGTCAGCGAGCGCGGCGCTGGACGATCGGTTTCGTGCTTCGGGCGACCGGCGGCTGGCGAGTGCTTT
>JADGPN010000360.1 GCA_017882465.1 Solirubrobacteraceae bacterium | reverse complement strand
GGCTCGACCCGCCGCTGCGGTTCGTCACCCGGCCCCGAGTGCTCCGCGTCCGCATCGCTCCGCAGCATCCCGGCGCCTCGCCGTCGGCAGCGATGCCCGCGGATCCCTGGCACGGGTTCCTGGCCATCCTGCGCGTGGCGTTCCAAGGATCCGCGTAGCCGCGCGCGCGAGCCCGTGTCCTGGGCGCTGACCATCACGGCGCTGGCGGTGCTGGGCGTCGCCTTCGTGTCGCGCCGGCTTTCAGGCACGCCGATCACGCCAGCGATGGTGTTCGTGGCCATCGGAGTGCTCGCCGGACCGCTCGTGCTCGACGACATCAACACGCCCGCCCAGGGCCACACCGTCCGCACGCTGGCCGAGGCCACGCTCGCCGTGGTGCTGTTCTCCGACGCCGCCCGGATCAATCTGCGGGCGCTCCGCCACCAGGCGTCGGTGCCGCTGCGACTGCTCGGGATCGGGCTGCCGCTGACGATCGTGTTCGGATCGCTGCTCGCGCTGGCGCTGTTCGGGACCCTGTCGCTGAGCGAGGCGCTGATCCTCGGCGTCGTGCTGGCCCCGACCGACGCAGGCCTCGGCCAGGCCGTAGTCACTGACCCGCGCCTGCCCGAGACCGTGCGCCAATCGCTGAACGTCGAGAGCGGACTCAACGACGGCGTGTGCGTGCCGTTGCTGCTGATCGCGCTGGCCGCCGCATCCGGCTCCTCGGCCCATGCGCGCACGGTCGTCGCCGAGGAGATCGGGTGGGGAATCGCGGTCGGTGTCGCCGTCGGCGTGGTCTGCGCCGTGCTCACCAACCTGGCCCGGCGCCGCGACCTGATCCAGGGGGCATGGCTGCAGGTGATTCCGGTCGCCGCCGCCGGGCTCGCGTTCGGGACCGCCGACGCGCTCGGCGGCTCGGGCTTCATCGCCGCCTTCGTCGCCGGGATGCTGTTCGGCAACGTGCTGCACGGCGACACAGGCGAAGTGACGATCTTCGCCGAGGAGACGGGCGCGCTGCTCGACGGGGTCACGTTCCTCATCTTCGGAGCCGTGCTGCTCGGCCCCACGCTGGAGCACGCGAGCTGGCAGATGGTGCTCTACGCCGCGCTCAGCCTCACCGTCGTGCGGATGGCTCCGGTGGCGCTCGCGCTCCTGGGCACCCACGCCCGCGCCCCGACGGTGGCGCTGTTGGGCTGGTTCGGGCCCCGAGGGCTGGCCTCGATCGTGTTCGCGGTCATCGTCCAGGACTCCGAGCTTGCCAACGCGGGGCCGATCATCGCCACCACGTACCTGGCCGTCGGGATGTCCGTCCTAGTGCACGGATTGTCGGCGGCGCCGTCGGTGGATCGCTACGTCCGCTGGTATGCCCAGCGCTCGGCCGGGGATCCGGCGTCGATGGAAAGCGCTCCCGCGCCCGAGCTGCGGGCGCGGGGATCAGCGGCGCACGCCGCCGCCGCACGGCCGGGGGCGGCGGCGTGAGCAGGTGCGATCAGGAGGAGGACACCGACTTCTCGGCCTCGTTCAGCTCCTTCGCGAGCTCGTCGGCGTTCGCGTCGATCTCCTTCGATACCGCTCTGTTGACCGCCTTGAAGTTTCGCCGCGATCTGGTCGGCCATGTTGACCCGCGCAGACCACGATCAAACCGGCCTCACGCTGGCCCAGCACGTCGCCGAGCTGCTTCAGATCTTCGTCGTCCATGCCGCCCTTCATGTGGCCCGTGACGGCGCCGATCGCCGCGCCGGCACCGCCACCGACGGCCAGCGCTCCGAGCAGCCCGACCGCCGGGAGGACCGCGGATTATGGAAACCCGTACGCGCAGTCGCCACGTCCACGGCCCCCCGGTTCGCCGCGGCCCGTGGGGTGGACAAAGCGGCGACGCCGGGTCAGGCTGCCTGCGTCCCACGCGCCCGGAGGACCCTGGCCGACTGCGGGCTCAGAGCCAGCGCGATAAGAGCCCGGTCGCGCGCCCGTTCAAACGCGCGCCGCCGGAACCGCCGCTCGCTCTCACCGCGTTGTTGCTCGCACCTGCGCTGGAAGATCGACCAGCGCTCGAGCGCGGCCGCCGCGTCGCGCTCACGCCCCGCGGCGGCGCGACACAGATCCAAGGCACACGGCTCACCCCCGTCTGGGGCGTTGCAGCCGTGGCCTGCCGGACAGCAGCAGCGCATGCCCGTTACCTACCCGCGAGCGGCTGCTTACGGTGCTCGTAGCGCACAACCCAGCGTCCCCTCGGCGTGGGCTCGACATGAAGCCCGGGTTTGACGTGTCGGGTCGCCGCCTCGGGCCGCCTTCTGAGGTGACTGATCCCGTTGGGTGGGTTCAGTGGTCGTGGGCGATGAGGCTGCGGATGAGGGTCCGCAACTGGATCAACGCCGGCCAACTTCCATCCGTCCGGGTCGGATCGCGCCGAGTCCGAATCAAGCGCTCCGATCTCGACCGCTTCCTCACGGCCGGGGCCAAGCCCGCGACTGATGTGATGCCGAGGCATTCTGGACCGGAGAAAACGTGGCTCTCCTCTCTGTTTGGGGGTGACTCGCGCGACGCTGCCGCCGCGAATCTCCTGCTAACCGGCGGGTTTCAAGCGCCAGCCGTGGCGTCGAAAGTTGCGCACTCCTGCGAGGCCTCCGTCCGTGCCCCATATGGAGGGCGGGGTGTCAAGTGGATGGCGTTCATGGTTCTGTTCTTGCAGAGGGGGGTGGGGGACGGAGATGTGGTTGCGGTTGGCGGGGCGGTCCGGGCGTCCGCGGGTGTCGCGACGGTGGTCAGCCTCATATGCGGGGGCTGGGTACCCCAAGACCTTGGTTTCGTCGCACGTCCGCTGTCTATTCTCGAGCGCGTCCGCCGGGCTGGCGGTTGCTCATGGGCACGCCGCGGACTGGTGTGCGCGATGCCGGGGAGCCCGGGCCGCCTCGCCAGCCGCAACGGATGTCGATCGGGGTGGTCAGAGCGAGGCGCTGATCCTCCTGGTGGTTGACTTGGGCTTCTGCGGGACGGAGGAGGCTTGCGTGAGGGGGTCGCTCGCTGGCACGGATGCCGGCGGAATGCGCTCCGGATGAGTGGTGCAGGTGGCGATCTCCCAGCAGTAGCAGGCGAGCTCGCGGGCGATCGCGACGGCGACGACGCCGTTGGGCTTGTGGCGGGCGTCTTTGAGCTGTCGCCAGCGGGCGTTCAGGCGTCGTTGCGCGCGCCAGGCGATATTTATGATCTCCGGCGGCTGGTCGCGTTGACGGCGCTCGAGCTTGAGCCCGACGCCGGGCTGGCGGCGGTAGTGGTAGGAGGCCTCGATCAGCAGCCGGCGGGCGTGGGTGGAGCCGGCCTTGGTAATCGATCCTTGGCGGCGGCGCTCGCCGCTGGTGTGCTCTGAGGGGACGATCCCGACGTAGGCGGCGAGCTGGTCGGGGTGATCGAAGCGCTCCCACTCGCCGATCTCGGCGCACAGCCCGAGCGCGGAGAGCGTGTCGATCCCGCGCAGGCAGCGCAAACGGGCGACCGTGGCGGCACAGCGCGACTCGGCGGCGAGCGTCGCGAGCTCGGCCTCGACCCGATCGCGACGGGAGATCAGCACGTCGTGGGAGTGCAGGTAGTCAGCGATCGTCAGCTGCGAGGCGCGATCGGCGAACCGCAACGACACCAGCCACGCGCGGTGCTTCAGTGACCACGGCTCGCCCGGCCCCTCGTAGTAGATCTCGCGGCGCAGCAGGAACTTCCCGAGCCGATGACGGGCGCGCATCAGATCAGCGCGAATGTCCTCGCGGCAGCGGACGAGATCGCGCAGCTGCTCCCGCTCGATCGACGGGACCGTCACGATCGCCAGCTGCCCTGCAACCAACGCCCGGGCCAGCCGGATCGCGTCGCGCTTGTCGGTCTTGAGCCTGTCGCTCGGCGGCCGGTCGGTTCTGTTCGGAGCGCAGACGACGATCTCGATCCCCTCGGCACGGGCGCGGCGCGCGAGCCCGTAGCCGGTTGGGCCTGCCTCGTAGACCACGCGCGCCGGGCGCGGCACCGCCCGCAGGAGCGGCAGCAGCTCGTGCGGCCGCCCGATCACCCGCTTCGTGCTCACCTCACCGGTGGCCTGGTCAAAGACAGCGACCGTCGATTCGTGCGCGTGCACGTCAAGACCGACCCAACGGATACCGTCAGGCATGTCGGTACCTCCTCGTAGTCGTGGCCCGCGTCGAAGCTGTAACTTCGACCGCGAACATCACCACCCGCGCTGCGCGGGGGTGCCGACTACCTTCGACATCGAGGTGGCCGGTCCTCCATAGGGTCTATTCCGCCGGCCCTCCATGGCCGGCGGGCGACCCCCTCTCGCAGACACCCCGCTCCACCACAAGCACAGGGACACGGCAGGCAACGGCCCACGGGCAGCAAAACCCTTGCTCAGGACCATAACCGGCCCCGAGCCCTATGCCGAGAGCCCCAGGATCTCGCTGCATGCGACCGGGCCTCGGCTCCGATTGCTGGCAGCGACCGACCAGGAGACGGCGGCATCCAGCAACAGGCAAGCTCTCGCCAGGGGCCAGATTCACCCCCAAATCGACCGGAGTCCCGAAAGGCGGGAGGTGCGCGCTAGTAGTGCTTTGTTAGGTACCCGGAATCGGGGTCGAAATCCATTGAGCCTCGATCCAGAGCATCGTGCG
>JADGPN010000359.1 GCA_017882465.1 Solirubrobacteraceae bacterium | reverse complement strand
CGGGATTGGAGCCCGCACACCTCGAGCTGATCGCCGGTTGTGCCCGCAACGAGCACGTCGCCGCCGGAGCCCTGTTGATGCGCGAAGGCGAAGCAGCCGACCGCTTCTTCCTGATCCGTCATGGCCTGGTCGCGCTCGAGGTGGACGCTCCCGGCCGCGGGCCGATGCGGATCCAGACGCTCCACGAGGGCGAGGTCGTCGGCTGGTCGTGGCTGTTCGCTCCGTTTCGCTGGCACGAGGATGGTCGCGCGGTCGAGAACTGCAGGCTCGTCAGCTTCGACGGCACCTGCCTGCGCGGAAAGTGCGAAGACGATCATGAGCTCGGCTACCAGCTGATGAAACGCTTTGCGGCGACCGTGATCGACCGGCTGCAGGAAACCAGATTCCAGCTGCTCGATGTCTATGGGCGTGCTCCAGCCTCGGCTTGAGCTATCGCAGGGCGGTCCGATGGTGCCCGCGCCGTTTGAGGTGCTCGCCAAGCGCCAGGACACCGAGGACACCTGGACGCTCGAACTCAAGCCGCGCTCCGGGGAGCCGTTTGAATTCGCACCGGGACAGTTCACGATGCTCTCCGCGGGGGGGGCGGGCGAGGTGCCGATGTCGATCAGCGGCGACCCTGACCAGCCGGAGCGGCTGGTTCACACCGTGCATGCGCTCGGCCTCGCGACGCAGGCGGTGTGCGCGACCGAGCCGGGGCAGGTGCTCAGCGTGCGCGGTCCGTTCGGCCGGCCGTGGCCGCTGGAGGCGCTGGAGGGCGCGGACGTGGTGATCGCCGCGGGCGGCATCGGCCTGCCGCCGTTGCGCCCGGCGATCCTGCGGATGCTGGCGCACCGTGAGCGCTACGGCCGGGTCGTGCTCCTGTATAGCGCACGCACCCCGGAGCAGCTTCTGTTCACCGACGAGCTCGTCGCCTGGTCAGAGCGAGGATTGGAGCTGCTGGTCACCGTCGACAGCGCCGGTCCCGAGTGGCGCGGGCACGTCGGCGTCGTCACCCGCCTGATCCGCCCGGCGAAGCTCGAGACGGGGACCCTTGTCGCGATGTCGTGTGGTCCGGAGGTGATGATGCGCTTCATGCTCGCGGCGCTCGCGGACGACGGCGTGCGATCCGATCGGATGTTCGTCTCGATGGAGCGCAACATGCAGTGCGGAATCGGCCTCTGCGGGCATTGCCAGCTCGGGCCGAGGCTGTTGTGCCGCGACGGTCCGGTGTGCGTGTGGTCGGAGATCGCGCCGTGGCTTTCAGTCAGGGAGCTGTGATGACGCCGAAGAAGACGCTCGCGGTGTGGAAGTTCTCCTCCTGCGACGGCTGCCAGCTCACCCTGCTCGACTGCGAGGACGAGCTGCTGACGATCGCCGGTCAGCTCGAGATCGCCTACTTCCTCGAGGCCTCGAGAGCGAAGGTGCAAGGGCCCTACGACGTCTCGCTGGTGGAGGGCTCGATCACCACCCCGCGCGAGGCCGAGCTGATCCAGGAGGTGCGCGCCAACTCGAAGGCGCTGATCACGATCGGCGCGTGCGCGACCGCCGGCGGAATCCAGGCGCTGAGAAATTTCGCCGACGTCGAAGAGTTCACCAGGATCGTGTACGCCTCGCCGGACTACATCTCGACGCTCGCGACCTCGACCCCGATCAGCGCGAACGTTCATGTCGACTACGAGCTGAACGGATGCCCGATCAGCAAGCAGCAGCTGCTCGAAGTGATCAGCGCCTATCTGAACCGCCGGCGTCCACGGGTCCGGGCACACAGCGTGTGCGTCGAATGCAAGCGCCGCGGGACGGTGTGCGTCATGGTCGCGCACGGCACGCCGTGCCTGGGCCCGGTCACCCACGCGGGGTGCGGGGCGATCTGTCCCGCGTACAACCGCGGCTGCTACGGCTGCTTCGGCCCGATGGAGACGCCGAACCCGGCGTCGCTGAACGTGTGGACCGGGTTGGAGGATCGAGACCTCGTGCGCATCTACCGCACGTTCAACGCCAACGCGGACGGATTCCGGGAAAGCAGTGAAGCCCATCAGCGCCAATAAGTCGACCCGGACGATCCGCACCGACGCCCTCGCACGCGTCGAGGGCGAGGGCGCGATGTTCGTCCAGATCGAGGGCGATCACGTCCGCGACGTCAAGCTGCGGATCTACGAGCCGCCGCGCTTCTTCGAGGCGATGCTCCGCGGCCGGGCGTTCACCGAAGCGCCCGACATCACCTCGCGGATCTGCGGGATCTGCCCGATCGCCTATCAGATGAGCGCCGTGCGGGCGATGGAAGATGCGTGCGGAGTCGCCATCGACAGCGGTCCGATCCGGGAACTGCGGCGCCTGATCTACTGCGGCGAGTGGATCGAGAGTCTCGGCCTGCACGTCTACCTCCTCCACGCCCCGGACTTCCTCGGCTACCCCGGCTTCCTCGAGATGGCGCGCGAGCACCCACAGATCGCCGAGCAGGGGCTGGCGCTCAAGAAGGCCGGCAATACGCTGATGACGCTGGTCGGAGGCCGGGAGATTCATCCGATCAACATTCGCGTCGGCGGCTTCTACCGGGCCCCCTCGCGCGCCGAGCTCCGGCCGCTGATCGATCCACTGGAGCGAGCGCGGGAGATCGCGCTCGCCACCGTGCGATGGGCCGGCGAACTGCCGTTCCCAGACGTCCGCCGTGAGCCCGAGCTCGTGGCGCTCGCCGAGCCCGGCCGATACCCGATCGACCTCGGGCGCATCGTCTCGGACCGAGGGCTCGACATCGCGCCCGCGGAGTTCGATACCCACATGGTCGAGGAGCACGTGGCGCACTCCAATGCGCTCCATGCTCGAATCCGCCAGCGCGGTAGCTATCTGACCGGATCGCTGGCTCGCTACAACCTCTCCTTCGCGGCACTCTCGCCGCTGGCTCGCGACGCCGCGCGCGAGGCCGGACTGCAAGAGACCTGCCGCAATCCGTTCCAGAGCATCATCGTGCGCGCGGTCGAGCTGGTGCAGGTGTGCGACGAGGCGCTCGCAATCATCGACGACTACGAGCCCCCCGACGAGCCGGCGGTCGAGGTTGCACCGCGACGCGCGGTCGGGCACGGCGCCACCGAGGCGCCCCGCGGCATGCTCTACCACCGCTACGCGCTCGACCACGACGGGACGATCCTCGACGCGCGGATCGTGCCGCCAACCTCGCAGAACCAGCTCGTCATCGAGGAGGACCTGCGCGCGGTCGTGCAACGAAACGTCAAGCTGCCCGACGAGGAGCTCACGCTCCGATGCGAGCAGGCGATCCGCAACCACGATCCCTGCATTTCCTGCGCCACCCACTTCCTGGAGCTGACGGTGCAACGAGGGTGAATCGCCGCCCCGTCTCGGTAATGGTGATCGGCGTCGGGAACGACCTGCGAGCCGATGACGCGGCCGGCCTCGAGGTCGCACGGCGGCTGCGCGACGAGCCCGGAATCGCCGTCAATGTGCACGGCGGCGAGGCGATCGACCTGCTCGAGCTCTGGAGCGGCACCGATGCGGTCGTGCTCGTAGACACCATGCGCACGGGCGAAGCGACGGGAACGATTCACCGCTTCGACGCGACATCCAATCCTGTCCCGCTGCCGCTCCGCGGCTGCTCGAGTCACGCAATCGGTGTCGCCGAGGCGATCGAGCTCGCGCGGACGCTCGGAAGTCTGCCGCAACAAGTCATCGTGTACGGAATCGAGGGCGCGCGGTTCGCCTTGGCAAGCGAGCTGAGCGACGAGGTGGAACGGACCATCGATCCGCTCGCCGACGCCGTCCGAGAGGAAGCTCGCGCGCTGCTCGCTCGGGCTCGATTAGTTCAAGATTCTTGGCCAGACTATCGCGGAGAAAAGCTTCGGTCGGTGTCATGAGTCATACCGAGCTGCTCTGCGCGAGTTGATCCAGATCCCGCGTCGGCAACACCACGCGCGTGCAACGTGGCCGTACGCGAGGGGTTGAGCGCGGGGTCAATGCGCTCCGCGAAAGTGTCGGCCGCACCGCCCCGACCGGCGGTTCGTCAGCGCGCGGCATGGGCATGTTCCATGAGCCGCGTCTGGTCTGAGCGACGACCGCAAGGCCCGCAAGGCGGCCCGACGGCAATGCCTGCCCATCGCCGAACGGCGACTTTAGCTTCACGAGCGTGATCCGGAGGGCCGGCGACGGTGTCCATAATCAACGCTCGATAAGGGTCATTATGTGAAGCTGCCTACAAAATAGTGGTTTTTCCGAGGCGCTTATGTCGACTATTGCCCAAGCACGCAGATTGGGGTAGCGACCCGGGATGGTCGCCCGTGCGAGCTAGCAATGCGAGGTCTGATCAACCGCCGGCTGGCGGACCGTCTTGTCGACGCGTCCGATCGGAAGCCGTCACGCACCCCCGCCCGAGCGGAGCTGCGCACGATCTGTCCACCTCCCTCGCGCGCCTCCGGCCGAGCGCACGACCAGCGGCACTCTCTCCCCTTGCCCGCTGCCCCGTCTTGACGTCAACGGCACGGCCCCCGCAGACACGGGTCCGCTGTGCTCGACCTTCCTGCCGCCCACGCCTGCGGGGAGCGTCAAGTGCAACCCAGACCGAGGTGCTCGACAACCTCAGGCCGCGCTTGTATGAATCCTGATCGAGCGGACACCGCCGGCAAGCCGGGAGGTATTCT
>JADGPN010000358.1 GCA_017882465.1 Solirubrobacteraceae bacterium | reverse complement strand
TTGGACCAGAACAGCGGTGTGAGCCCGCGCAGATCGGCGTCGGTGAGTCGGCTGGCCCATTCGGGTTCGGCGAGGACTTGCTGGAGCAGCAGCGTGTTGATGTGCACGAGCGTGGACTGGAGCAGGTGCAGGGCGAGCATCGAGACTTCTTGGCTTTCCCGATCGGCGCCGGTGAGCTCTGAGTCTTTGCCGTAGAAGATGACGCCGTTGGCGCTGTTCCAGTGCTCGATCACCTGAAGGCCTTCGTGGATCTCGAGCCGCAGCTCGGGTTGGGCGAGGTAGTCGGCGATGAAGATCGTGCGGACCGCGCGGCCGAGCTCTTCGAGCGCCTGGTAGGTGGGGTGCTTCGGCCCGCCACGCGTGAACCGGCGGAGCACCTGCTCGGATCCGGCGGTGCCGAGCCGCAGCGCGGTGGCGTATTTGACGAGCTGGTCGTATTGCTGGGCGATCAGCTCCCAACGGATCGGGCGGGTGAGGATCTGCTCGAGCCCGGGGTAGCTCGAGCCGTCGTCGGGGCGGTACAGGGTCGCTTTGCCGATCCTCTTTAGCCTGGGGAGGAGTCGGAAGCCGAGGAGGTGGCAGAACGCGAAGGCGACGACGGAGGCGCCGTGGGTGTCGGTGTAGTTGGCTTCGATGTCGGCGTCGGTGCAGTGGTGTAGGAGGCCTTGGAGCATCGCGGCGACCTCGCTCGCGGAGCAGGTGGTGAGCTGGCTGTGGATGCAGGCGCTGTCGCGCTCGACGTGCCAGTAGATCATCACCCCGGCGCCGCCGTAGCGGGCGTGGTATTCGGTCATCAGGTTCGAGTCCCAGGATCCGAACCGCTTGCTGTCGCTCGCGACGGTCGTCGCGTCGCCCCACCAGCGCTTGTCGCGCGCGGCGAGCGTGGCGTTGACGACGCGGATGATCGCGCGGCGGAGGTTGTCGCGGTTGATGTGCGTCTGCCGCGTGCGCCGGAGGGTGTGCTCGGTCTCGCCGTGCTCCCCGGCGGCGGCGATCTTCGCGATCCCCATGTTCGTCCCAAGCGCGAACAAGGTGAGCAGCAGCCGCCGACGGACCCGTTCGCGCGAGAGGTTCTCGCGGGTCGCGATCGTGGTCAGCTCATCGGTGAACCCGGTGAGATAGTCGGTCTCCTTGAGCACGTCGAGCAGGTCGACGACGCCCCAGCGGCGGATGATCTCCCGCTTCAGGGCCGCCAGCGTCGCTGGATCGGGCTGCTTGCCGAGCTTCGGGACGCGGATCCAGACGTCGCCCTTGCGGGTCGTGATCCGCACCCCACCCGCCGTGTTCCGAGCTAGCGCGCCGGACAGACGACCAAGCGCCTGGTCCAGATCTGCTCGGAGCTTGGCGATGAACGCGGTCGGATCGAGTGGTTGGCTGATCGCGGCGTAGTGGATCTCGCGGTGCGCCTCAAAGTCCTGGGGGAGGTCGGTCTCTGGGTCGCGCCAGCGCTGGGAGCCTTGCACCCAGATCTCGCGGCGGCGGATCGCGTCGCGCAGGCTGGTCAGGACGCACAGCTCGTAGGGGATCCGCTCGACCCGCCCTTGCTCGTCCACGACCGCCGAGCGCCAGTCAGGTCTCACCACGCCATCGAGAGGCACCCGGTCGGCCGGGTCGGAGAACACGATGCGGTCACGGTGGGCGTAGCGGCGCAGCAGCTCGAGCGCGTCCATCAACGGCCGGTAGACGGTGTTGTTGCAGCGGAACTCGAGCGCCTCGAGAACGGGTGGGAGCATCCGGCGGTAGTGGTTGCTGTAGGAGGAGCGCAGCACCTTGCGCACCTGCGCCCGGAACGCCCGATCGTTCGCCTGCGCCTCGCGCACCAGCTCCCGCAACGTCTGCTCGCCAACGACCGGAAAGATCGCGCGGCGGACCGTGTCGTCGGGATGCTCGACCGCCGCGCCGGCGAGCGCGAACAGGATCCCGCGCTTGCCGCGCACCGCCTTCAGATCGGCAACCAGCTCCTGCTCGACGCGATAGTCCGCCCGCGCGCCCATCTTGTGCACCACGCCGAGCAGCAGGTCGACGAGGCTGTCGGTGATCTCCGTGATCCGCGACCAGCAGAAACACGCCAGCAGCGTCAAACGCACATCGCGCGGGTGAGTACGCAGCCACGAAGGGTGCTCCGCCGCCGCCCGCGCGCGCCACAGCGCCACCCGCTTCTCGTCCGCCTCGGAGAACAGGTCTGTGGGCAGCCCGATCGCGAGTACCCGCTCGAGCCTTGCGATCTCGCAGAGCAGCGACTCAAGCCCGGGCGAGCCTGGATCCGCACGCAGCTCCGCGAACAGCCCCGGGCCGCCACCGGCCGCCTCGCTCGACTCGTCTTCAGCGACGAGCTCCTCCAGCCGTGCCACAGCCTGAGCGTCAAGTCGCGCGACCGTGGTGGCGCAGAACCGCTCATCCGCCAATCGTCTTGCGCTGCCAAGCAGCCGGGCGATCCGCCCCGGCGGCTCAAGACGCTCCTCCCGACAGCGCCCGAGCAGCGCTGTGCGCTGGCGCTCCTCGCCGAGCTCGCCCGGGCACACCTCGTCCGCCAGCCAGCGCGCCAACCGCTCCTCGTCCGCCCGTGTCGGCTCCCGAAATCCGGACGCTTCCCGGATCTGCGCGCGGTGATACTTGATCGTGCGCCCCGACCACTCGTACTGCGCCAGCTCGCTCGCCTCGACCTTCGCCAGGCCGGCGACGTAGCGCACCGCCGCAGGCGGCAGCTCTGCGGCGTGTGCCGGGAAGCGGCCCTCCAGCTCGAAGAACTTCAACAACAGAGCGAATCCGAGACGGGTCGCGCCAGTCTTGTTCGCGACCAGCTCCCAGTCGCGGTCGACCAGCGTCCAGCAGTCGATCAGCTCCTCGGGCTGCCATTCGCGACGCACAAGCACGAACCCTCGCTGACAGAGCACCCCGGCAGCAACCTTCTCCGCGAGCGCGAAGCCGCTCGCATCGCAGAAATCGTTGCTCGGGGCGCCTTGCGATCTGAGGAGCACGAGGCTTGAACGGGATCGTCGAGCGCGTCGGCCTGCCTAGCCACGGTCGAGCTCCTCAAGCGCCGCCCGGCGATCCTCGAGCTCGGAGCGCGCGTAGCGGCGTGTGGTCTTGACGTCGGCGTGCCCGAGGATGTCAGCGACGAGCGCGAGATCGCGGCTGTGATCGCGAACCAGCCGCGTCGCGACCGTGTGACGCAACCCGTGAGCGGACTCATCCACCCCCGCGGCCGCCATCACCCGGGCGACCAGCTTGCTGACCGAGCGGACCGAGAGCCGCTGGCCGCTGCGCGACAGCCACAACGCTCCCTGCTCGTGCGCCGGTTGCGACGGATGCCGCTCACGGTTGGTCAACCACGCTCGCAGCGCCGTCCTGGCCGAGCGTGAAAGCGGCACCACGCGACGGCGATCGCCCTTGCCATGGCGCACGACCAACTCGCCCGTGCGCTGCGTCAAGCGCACATCACTCACCTCCAGATCGGCAAGCTCCCCAATCCGCAGCCCCGTACGCAGAAGCAGCTCCATGATCGCCCGGTCGCGACTGGACCCGAGCCGATCGGTCTCGCGCTCGACCGCGCGCAACTGCTCCCGGGAGAGCGCTCTCGGCGCTGACGGATCGACCTCCACGCGCGGGACGCGCGGCGCCAGCAGAGCGCGGGAGTCCAGCAGCGACGTCGCGGCTGCGAGCGCGAGGTTCACCGTCGAGGGCGCCAAGTCGCGGTCGACCAGCCGCCGGCGCCAATCGCCGAGCACCGCGCGGCGGTCATCCTCGCCGTCGGCAGCGAGGAACGCATCGAGCTCGCCGCCGGCCGCAAGGTGAGCGACGAGCTCGCGCACCCAACGCCGGTAGCTGGACCGGGTCCGATCGGCCAAAGCCTGTCGCGTCAGCCAGCGCTCGTACTCATCGAGAACCTGCGCCGCGTCCATACGCGGATCTTGTCGGAACCACCGGACGGGCGACTCGCGCCTCAGCGAGCTCGTTATCGGCCGTCCACAGGCCGCGGGGTTCCGCGAAGGCCGATTGTCGGAGCCTCCCCGCACCCGGAGTCGCGCCTGCCGGGCCAGTACGATCGCGACGCGATGATCGACTGCCCCACGCGCTCGGACGCCGCCACGCTGAGCGACGAGCAGCTTCTGGAGAAGCTGCGCGGGTTCCGTTTGGAGGTGGATCGCGCCGAGCTCGAGCGGCTGTGTGAGGGGGCGCTGTCGGTCGAGGAGGTCGCGCGCCCGCTGCTCGACCGCTGCGGTGTCGGGGAAGGGCGGCCGCACGAGGACTGGATGTGGCTGTGCCTGCTCGAGCTGTGGCGGCGGTGGTGGCCCGAGCGGGTGTGCGTCGAGTTCCTCGGCGACAAGATCCAGGTGGGCTACGACGCGCTCGAGCGCCGGGAGGCGACTGCTGCGGCCGCGATCTGGCTCGACGCGTGGTCCGACGTCGTGCGTCTGTGCGAGCTGACCGGGATCGACTCGATCCGGGAGTTCGACGATCGCTTCTCGATGTACCAGTCGCTGTTCAACTGGAGCCAGGACCTGGAGGACGCGCTGTGGAACGCCGGGCGCGCGGATCTAGAGCTCCTGCGAGCAAGGATCGCGGTGTGCGAGGAGGCACTGCGGCGGTTCCCAGACGAGGACAAGCTGATGGTCGAAAACCGCCGGCGAGC
>JADGPN010000357.1 GCA_017882465.1 Solirubrobacteraceae bacterium | reverse complement strand
AGTCCGGATGAGCCGAGTCGACGGCTGCTGGATCGCATGTGGGAACCAGCAGTCTGCCCTCCCTCCTGGCCTGCCGTCTGGGCCGGCGACGGCGCCTGAGAAGCCCGGGCCGCGATCGCATTTCAAGCGAACGAGCAACACACCGCCCGCGGGCCCGATTCGGGCATCATCCTGCAGTCCCGACGTTGCGCTGCCGACGACCGTCCAGTGAGCGTAGGCTGCGTCCGACGACACGCAACCTCGGCGGGGAGATCAGTGGGGGAGACATGGCGGAATACGGCGAATGGACCCGCAAGCGAGCGACTTTGAGCGACGTGACAGCTCGCAGAGAGTACGGGGTCGGCTCGGATTTCATCGTCAAGGGCATCAACGCTGGAAAGCTCGAATATCGCGAAGGGGCGATCCACGGTAACCCGTACATCCGCGTGCTGCGAGGCCAGCTCGAGGCATACATCGCCGAGGAGCTCGGCGACGATTATCTGCGTAGGTCGCGAGAGAAGACGGAGCTGCGGGAAATCAAGCGGGAAGTTGCTCAGCTGCGCAAACGGCTGGATGAGCTTGTGGCAAGAAGAGCAGAGATCGAAGGTCGACATTGACCGTTACGCAGACCCCGCGCGGGTTCGACGTTTACGCTCGCCCGGAAAGCAGTCACACCGCCAGCGTGGCCGCAACAGGCGTGACCGAGCAGCTCGCGCTCGCCGAACTGACTGCTGGTTTGGACGAATGCCAGCAGCGGGTGCGGCGTGGGCCGCGGCTGTTCCTCCCGGATTGTCGAGCGGAAGCCGGTCCCGCGAGTGCGTGATTGGATCGTGGTTATCGGCTAGTTGAGGTGGCCTTCGGCCGTGCGCGGATGGGTGAAATACCTGAAGCCGGTAAAGCTCTGAGAGTATGGTATTTCCCATCAGGCGGCGACCATGAGCCCGCCGGGCGTCTGGACCGCGCCGACGCGTACCGCGACCGCTTCGAGGACGCTGCGGCGTAGAAGCTGCCGGGAGCTGCTGGCGAGATCCACAAGCGCCGCGGCCGCGAGCCGGTGGCCGATCGTCTCCCGCCGCTCCTGGGCGATCACCGCGCGGGCGAGCCGCGCGCGCTAAAGGGGGGTGTCGAGCTGCTGGGTGACCGCGTCCAGCAGCGGGCCGTCGGCGGACTTGTCGAGCACGACCTCGCACAGGCGGCTGAGCTCGGGGGAGAATACCTTCGGCAGCTCGGCCTGGAGCGAGATGTCGGTTTGCGGCAGGTCCCACAGCCCGTCGAGCAGGTCCAGTAGCTCCCGGTCTGAGCGCGAGCGCAGCGTGGCCGCCGCGTCCCGCGAGGCATGCACAAGGAATGCGTGCGCCTCGCTCTCCTCGGAAGGCCCGCGCGCCACGCCGCAGCAGCGTTTGGCCTTCCGGCCCGAGCCGCAGGGACATGGATCATTGCGACCGACGCTCGCCACGAACATATGTCGCGCGAGTCGGACGGACCGCCCGCGCCGGCTCCGCCCGTCCGGACTCCGAGCAGCTCCGGTTCCAGAGCGGGCACCATATGCGTCGTATGCTGACGTGGGCCTCCTCGCTTGACCCGGCGGCGCTCGCCGCGGACGGCCACCGGCTGGTCGAGTTCTCGGCAGTGCGCAGGGAGGTCGAATCACGCACCAGGCGGGCGCAGCAACGGCGTACCAGCCTTGCTAACCCCGCCGAAGAGTGGCTTTCCGGTGTCGCCGCGGCCGGCAAGCTCGCGATCCTCGGCGTGCGGCTGACGAGTCTCGATGACCTGCGCGTGTTGCACGGGTACGTGCTCGAGCCCGCGCTGCGGTCCGCGACCGCGGTCGCGGTCGAGTGCGAGCAGCGCCTCACACGCCTGCCGCCGGTGCAGTTCGTAGATCCGGAGTTCGGTTACCCGTACACGCTGGAGCGGGCACTCGACGCGGCGATGCGCCTGTTCCGAGACCGCGGCGAGCGGTTGCCAGAACCACGCGCTGTCGAAGCGGCGGCGGCCGCGGATGAGTCCGCGCTGGACGCCTGGCAGCGAAGTGCGGTCGCGGCGCGCGAGGGAGTGGTGCAGGTGATCGCCCCGGCCGGAAGCGGCAAGACCGCGGTGCTGATCGAACGCGTGCGCGAGCTGGTGGGCCGCTGCGTGCCGGAGGAGCGGATCCTGTGCATGACGTTCAACCGCGACGCTCGCGTCGAGCTGCAGGATCGGCTCGCGGCGGCCGGCGTCGGCTCGGTGCCGGCGCGCACGTTTCACAGCATCGGCTGGTGGCTGCTGCGCGAGGAGCGCCTCGCGCGTCGCGGCGGCCCCCGCGAGCTGTCGTTTAACCAGTGGAGGCGCCTGTGTGCGATCGCGCTGCGCGACGAGGGCGAATGGATCGACCCCAGCGACGCGCGCGCCGCGATCAGCACGATCAAGCTGGGTGAGCTGGCCTCGCCCGAGGAGTTCCGCGACCGGGCCGACCGCAGCCGGGATGGCCCGGCGCTGGCTCGCATCTACGAGCTCTACGAGCGCCACCTCGTCGAACAGCAGATTCATGACTTCGACGACCTCGTGCTGCTGGCCGTCAGGGCGCTGCGCGGCGACCCGGAGCTGCGGCGCCGTTGGCAGGCCCGCTTTGACCGGGTGCTGGTTGATGAGTACCAGGACATCGAGCCCGCCCAGGAGCTGCTCGTGCGTGTGCTCGCCGCGCCGCAGGACTGCCTGTTCTGCGTCGGCGACGAGGACCAGACCCTGTACGGATGGCGACGCGCCAGCGTCCGACGGATGGTTGACCTCGATCTCGCCTATCCAGCGCTGCAGCGCCACGCGCTCGCGCACAACTACCGCTGCCCGCGGCGGGTCGTCGCCGCGTCGAGGCGGCTGATCGAACACAACGAGATCCGCTTCCGAAGGCGGATCGAGCCCGACCCGGCCAGGCCACCGGACGGCGAGGACGCGCTCTCGCTGCACAAGCACACGAGCCAGGCACACGCAGCGGCCGAGATCGCGACCACCTTGCAGGGCAGCGATCGCGAGCAGAGCGTCGTGCTGGCCCGCACCACCAACCTGCTGCGTACGGTTGCGCTCGCCTGCGCGGAGCTAGGCGTGCGGATCGCGGCGCCCGAAGCGGTGTTTGAGCCGCACGGCGCACGAGCCGCGCTCGAAGCATACGTGCGCCTGTGCGCGACGCCGCGAATGGCCGAGCCCGACGACGTCGCGCTCGTCTGCCGCGCCCCGAGCCGAGGACTGCCGTTCGGTTCCGAGGAGGAGGTGACAAGCCGGCTGCGCGCCGGCCTGACGTTTACCGCCAGTCTCGCCGCCGTGTCGGCAGACGCCCGCATCCGGTTCCGGCTCGAGGACGCAGGCCGGATTCTCGACGCGCTCACCGCGATCCCCGACGCGCTCCGGTTCGTCTCCTACCTACGTCGCGCCGGCGGGCTAGACGAGCACTTCGCTGCCTACGAGGCCGCCTTCGGCGACACCGAGAAGGTCGAGCTCGAGACGCTCGAGCAGGCGCAGAAGGAGGCCAGCGGCAAGACCGTGCTCGAGTACGCGCAGCTGCTCGCTGGCCGCCGCGACGCACTCCGCGTCGTCCGCGACGATGCCGGCGGGATCGAGCTGACCACGATCCACCGCGCCAAGGGCCGTCAATGGCCCGAGGTGCACCTGTTCGCCTGCGAGGAGCAGCAGCTCCCGCACCGCCGCGCGCTCGAGGTCGACGCGCAGCAGCGCGCCGCCGGCGAGGGCCTCGAGGCCGAGCGCCGGCTCGCATACGTCGCGTTCACGCGCGCGCGCGAGCGGCTCTCGCTGCACACGGCCGACAGCGCCCCCAGTCGCTTCCTGACCGAGGCTGGCTTGGCGCCGGCTCGCCCGTACGGAGACCCGGCGCCGAAGCCCGGCCGCTCGCCGGAACGCGACCGGCGCCTGCCGAAGGGGGCCGGTAACGGTCCGATCGCCGCTGTGCTGCGCGAAGCACTGCGAGTCGGACTCGCCTACGCGCTGCGAAACGCGACGAGCCGCACGACCGCGCTGGCGGCCGCCGCGACGGCGGTCGACAACGGGCTCCTCGGGCCCGACACCGCATCCACGCGGATGACCGTCCACGAGCTACTCGCCGCGATTGAGGCGATCGGCCACGCAGAGCGCGCTGCCGTGCTGGCCGCGACCAGCGTCGCAGAGAACCAGACGCCAATCGCGCGGTTGAGCAAGAAGTCACGGGCACGAATCGCCCGCGCGCTCCGCCGGCAGGCCTCAGCATCATCCCCGCCGACGCACCGCTAGCGCCACGCAAGGACAGCGCCGGTGCGGCCGAGATCAGTCATCAGCGTTCTCCGCGCGCGAGCCCGGAACCGAACGGCGAGTCCGCGATCCCACCCACGCCGGTCACGCGCGCCCGCCCTGGACTACGGCTATTCGCGGGCAGTTCGCCGAACGCGCCCGTCGCCGAATGCGGGGCTGACGACTTCGCTTCGCTCGCGCGGACTTTGCCTACGTTAACTCACGGATCCTCCACGCTCGGTCGCGTTGCCAGCAGGCGGGGTCAAAGCCCGACGAGCGGCGACCGTTCCGTCGCCAAGGCGATCGTGCAAATGGGTCCTCCATCTCAGTGCAGTCGGTGAGGATTTATCGGTTTGGCGGGCTTGACCGGTGGCGCCACGGGCGGTCGAGGGGCTCGCCGGCGAGGC
>JADGPN010000085.1 GCA_017882465.1 Solirubrobacteraceae bacterium | reverse complement strand
GGCGGCGTGGAAGATCGCGCCCGCCCTGGCGGCGGGCAACTGCACGGTGCTGAAGCCGGCCAGCCCCACGCCGTGGTCGATCCTGAAGCTGGCCGAAGTGGTCGGCGACATCCTCCCGCCGGGCGTGCTGAACGTCGTCAATGGACCGGGCGCCGAGATCGGCAAGGCGCTGGCCTCGAACAAGCGGATCGCCAAGATCGCGTTCACCGGTGAGACGGTGACCGGGCGCCTGATCATGTCCTACGCGGCGCAGAACCTGATCCCCTCGACCACGGAGCTGGGCGGGAAGTCCCCGAACATCTTCTTCGAGGACGTGACGGCCGCCGACGACGCCTTCCTCGACAAGGCGATCGAGGGACTCGTGCTGTACGCCTTCAACAAGGGCGAGGTCTGCACCTGCCCGTCGCGGGCGCTGATCCACGAGTCGATCTACGACGAGTTCATGGGGCGTTGCTTGGAGCGCATCCGCGCGATCAAGCAGGGCAATCCGCTCGACCTGTCGACAATGATGGGCCCGCAGGTGTCCGTGGCGCAGCTCGAGAAGATCGAGAGCTACGTCAAGATCGGGCGCGATGAGGGCGCCGAGGTCCTGATCGGCGGCGGTCGCCCAGCGGTCGCGTCCGAGCTCGAGGACGGCTACTACTACGAGCCGACTGTGCTGAAGGGCCACAACAAGATGCGGGTCTTCCAGGAGGAGATCTTCGGCCCGGTGCTCGCGGTGACGACGTTCCGAGACGAGGCCGAGGCGCTCGAGATCGCCAACGACACGCCGTACGGGCTCGGCGCCGGAGTGTGGACGCGGGACGGCAGCCGCGCGTTCCGGATGGGACGCGCGATCAAGGCCGGCCGCGTGTGGACCAACTGCTACCACCAGTACCCAGCCCACGCCGCGTTCGGCGGCTACAAGAACTCGGGCGTCGGCCGTGAGAACCATCGCATGATGCTCGACCACTACTCGCAGACGAAGTGTCTGCTGGTCAGCTACGACCAGAACCCGATGGGGTTCTTCTAGGAACATGACCCGCCCAGTCACTGCTACTCCGGCGGCGCTCGAGGTGATCACTCGCCTCGAGGCCGCCCACGGGCCGCTCGTCTTCCACCAGTCGGGGGGGTGCTGCGACGGCACCTCCCCGATGTGCCTGCTCGACGGCGAGCTTCCGCAGGGACCCAGCGACCTGCACCTGGGAGACATCGGCGGCGCCCCGTTCTACATCGACGCCGACCAGTTCGAGCGCTGGGGCCGTCCCGAGTTCCTGATCGACGTCAGGCCAGGAGCGGCGGACGGGTTCTCGCTCGAGGGCACCGTGCAGGTGCATTTCGTCACCCGCACGCCTTAGCACTCCCTTGGCGGCAGGCTGAGTCAGGCCCCGAGCAGGTCTCGGCGCCGGAAGACCGCCAGCGCGACGAGCGCGCACACGGCGCCGATGGCCACCATTACGATCGCGGCCACGACCCGGAAGGACTGCGTCGGCACGAGCCCGACGTGAGCGAAGGGGGTCACGTCGACGAGCCAGGTGGGCGCCCCCAGCAGCGACCCGAACAGCTGCCACAGGAACGCGACGGTGACCAGCCCGTAGGCGAGCCCCGCGCTGGCCCGCGGCACGACGGCGTAGGCCAGGGCCGCGATCCCCAGGAACAGCAGCCCCACGGGCAGGCAGTTGGCGCCGGCCTCGAGCATCCGCGCCAGCGAGATGCTGACGCCCGCCGAGGTGGCACCTGCCCAGGCGAACAGACCGGCGGCGAGGGCGACCGCCACGGCGCCACCGGCGGCCAGGACCAGGCGCCCGCCCAGCCACCGCCGGCGGCCGACCGGCATCGCCAGCAGCGTCTCGAGCCGCTGCTCGGCCTCCTCGTGCCGCGCGGCGCCGATCTGCGCGCAGCCGAACAGGCTCACGGCCAGGACGAAGAAGATGAACACGAACGCGAGATAGCCGCTGGGCGTCAGGATCGAGCCCGAGCCGAGCTTCTCGATCTGCTGCTGCAGGCTCTTCGAGATGCCGGCGGCGGAGACGCTCTTGGCCACGACTCCGAGGATGAAGGCGAAGGCGCCGACCCCGCCCAGCCACACGAGCAGGCTGGCGCGCTCGCCGCGCAGGGCCTGCGCGAGCGAAGAGGAAAGCAGACCCAGGCGCGGCTCGGAGCTGTCCCGGGCCGGGAGCACGCCGGTGCCGATGTCGCGGCCGCGGGCGATCCACGCCGCGCCCGCCAGCAGCAGCACGGTGGCGGCGATCGGAAGCAGCAGCACGGCCGGACGGGCGCCCGTGAACGGACGCAGCTCCTCCACCCAGCCCAGCGGCGTCAGGTAGCGCAGCCAGCCGGCGCTCGAGGTGTCGGCGATCACCCGGAGCACGAGGGCCAGCGCGACGAACGCACCCCCGAGCTCGAGCGCCATCCGGCGCGTGGGCGCGAGCTGGCTCGCGACCGCCCCCACGCCGACGAACACCGGCATCGCCGACGCCGTGGCCAGCGCGAGGTAGGCCGACGGGCCGGCCGGGAGCCCAGCCAGGACCGAGCCCAGGAACTCCGCCAGCCACAGGATCACGATCCCGGCCGCGATCGCCACGAGCCCCGCCAGGTACGCCGTCCGCCGGCTCACGATCCCGGCCAGCACGAGCTCCATCCTGCCTGTGTCCTCCTCGGTCCGCATCGCCCGGACGGCCGCCATCAGTCCCCACACCGCGGCGAAGATGGCCAGCGTCCCGCCCACCCGCCAGGCGCTGTAGCCGCCGACCGTGAGCAGGTCGAACGGCTCGCCGTAGAAGAGGCGGATCGCCTTGTTGCCGGCGAAGCTGTGGGCGAAGGCCAGCCGGTCGGCGACCGTGGGGTAGGTGTGGCGGTAGCTGACCGGCTGGATGTAGGTGATCACGGCGAACAGGTACGCAAACGCGACCGTGCGCACGCGGGCGTCGCGGAACGCCCGCCGCGCCAGCGCGCGGGCGGGCCCGAGTCCCACGCCGCCGGTCGCGGACGGAGTGCTCGGCGCCGAGACGGAGGGACTAACCGCCGACATGCCCGTCGGAGCCGTCGTAGTGGTGCAGGAAGATCTCCTCCAGCGATGGCTCGCGGCTGGTCAGCGTGGCGACGGGATGCTGCGCGAGAGCGGCGATCAGCGGGCCGATGCTGCCGGTGACCTCGAATCGCAGCGCGTTGGCTCCGCCCGGCGCCGCCTTCACGCCCGGCAGCGGCCCCAGCTCCGGCGCCGGGCCGGCGAACGTGACCTCGACCGTCTGCGCGCTGAGGTGGCGCAGCTCGTCCAGCGTCCCCTCGTCGACCAGCTTCCCGCGCCTGAGGATCCCGACCCGGTCACACAGCGCCTCCACCTCGCTGAGGATGTGGGAGGAGAGAAAGACGGCCTGCCCCCGCTCCTTGGCCTCCTGCACGCACTCGCGGAAGGCCACCTCCATCAGCGGATCGAGGCCGCTCGTGGGCTCATCGAGCAGCAGCAGGTTCGCCCTCGTGGCCAGCGCGGCGACCAGCTGCACCTTCTGGCGGTTGCCCTTTGACAGGGCCCGGATCTTCTTGTTGGTGTCGACCTGGAAGCGCTTGACCAGCTGGTCGCGATAGGCGACATCGGTACCGCCGCGCAGGCGAGCGAGGAACTCGAACGTCTCGGCGCTGGTCATCGCCGGCCACAGGAACGGCTCCCCGGCGACATAGGCCACGCGCCGGTGCGCGTTGACCGGATCCCGCCAGGCATCGACCGCGAACAGCTCCGCGCGCCCGGCGGTGGGGCGGTGCAGGCCCAGGAGCAGGCGAATCGTGGTCGTCTTGCCGGCGCCGTTGGGCCCCAGGTAGCCGTACACCTCGCCGGCGGCCACGCGAAGGTCGAGGCCGTCGAGCGCGACGGTCTCCCCGTAGCGCTTGGTCAGCCCCTCGGTGCTGATCGCGTGCGGAGTTGAGGTCATCGCTCGTTTCCTTTGCTCGCGCGCGGGTGGCGCGCATCCGACCAGCTGACGAGGCTGCCGGCCTGGATGTGACGGGCCGGCCGGGCCCGGACGCCCTTCACCTTAGCCCACGTGAGGGACCGCGATCCGTCTCTCAGATGGGTGTCAAACACGGTCTGGTACGTGGTAGTACGCGGCAGATCTCGCTCGGAGAACGGCTGATGGCGATTTGACGGCCGTATCCGAAGATCTTTCTCATGACGACTCTCGACCTGGCTCGGACCCAGTTCGGCGTCACGACGCTCTTTCACTTCATCTTCGTGCCGATGTCGATTGGGTTGGCGGTGTTCGTCGCCATCTGTCAGACGCTGCACTACCGGACGGGGCGCGAGGTCTACCTTCGCATGACCCGCTTCTGGGGCAAGTTCCTGCCGGCTCTCGCCCAGGCTCCATCTGGCCACGATCTGGGCTACGGCGATCGGCACCATGATCTCCGCCTACTTCATCCTCGCGGCCAACTCGTGGATGCAGCATCCCGTCGGCTACGTGGTCAACCACGCGACCCATCGCGCCGAGCTCAAGGACATCTTCTCGGTGCTGACCAACTCGACCGTGCTGCTGGCCTTCCCGCACACGATCTTCGGCGCCTTCGCCACCGCCTCGATGCTGGTGATCGGCATCTGCGCCTTCCAGCTGCTGCGCAAGCGAGGCGGCGATGTCGTCTCCCGTTCGCTGCGCCTGGCGCTCCCGATCGGCACCGTGGCCGTGATCCTGACCATGGTCTTCGGGCACTTCCAGGGCATCCTCATGGAGCAGCAGCAGCCGATGAAGATGGCGGCCGCCGAGGTGCTCTACCACACCAAGAAGGGCGCCAGCTTCTCGATCTTCGCCACCGGCGACTTCACCCGCTTCCCGGGCCACCTGAGCAGCGACCTGCGGATCCCGCATGCGCTCTCGATCCTCGCCACGGCGACCTGGAACGGCACGGTCGACGGGATCGACCAGATCCAGGCGGCCGAGGTCAAGAAGTACGGTCCCGGCAACTACACCCCGATCCTCGGCGTGACCTACTGGACCTTCCGGCTGATGATCGGCGCCGGCACCCTGATGCTGCTGCTGACCCTGGCCGGCATGGTCCTCGTGCGCCGCAAGAAGATGGATGGCGCGCGATGGTTCCAGCGCCTGGCCATCATCGCCATCTTCCTGCCCATCCTGGCCAACTGGACGGGTTGGATCTTCACCGAGATGGGCCGCCAGCCCTGGGTCGTCTACGGCCTGCTCAGGACCTCCAACGCCCGCTCACCCAACGTCGGCCTGGGCGATCTGATCATCACCCTGACCGGCTACATCGTCCTCTACGGCATCCTGATCGCGATCGGCGGCTGGCTGATGTTCCGCGAGATCAAGCACGGTCCCGAGCCGCCACCGCCTCCGCCCGGAGAAGCGGTGCCCGACGAGCTCCCGCTGGCGCCGAATCCCGACCTCGTCCTCTCCTACTAGCGACACCGACATGCACACAGATCCTGACTTCCTCCAGACCCTGTGGTTCATCCTCATCGGCGTGCTGTTGGTGGGCTTCTTCATCCTCGAAGGCTTCGACTTCGGCGTCGGCATGCTGGTCCGCGGCCTCGGCCGGGACAAGGCTGAGCGGCGCGCCCTGATTCACACCATCGGACCGGTGTGGGACGGCAACGAGGTGTGGCTCCTGACCGCCGGCGGCGCCACCTTCGCCGCCTTCTCCGGCTGGTACGCCACCACCTTCTCGGGCTTCTACCTGGCCCTGTTCTTGGTCCTGGCCGCGCTGATCGTGCGTGGCGTCTCATTCGAGTTCTGGGGCAAGGTGCAGTCCGATCGCTGGAGCAGCGCCTGGGAATGGGCGCTGTGCATCTCCAGCGGCGTGGCGGCGCTGCTGTTCGGCGTGGCCTGGGCGAACTTCGTCCACGGCGTGCCGATGGGCCCCAACCACGTCATCCACGCCTCGCTGCTCGACCTCCTGCATCCCTACGCGCTGCTCGGCGGGCTGGTGACGGTGTCGCTGTTCCTCAGCCACGGCGCCTACTTCCTGACCTTGCGGACCAAGGGCGAGCTCGCGCAGCGCGCCGCCCTGGTGGCCCACCGGGTGGCTCCGGTCGCGGCCGTGCTGACGGTCGGATTCCTGGTCTGGACCGCGGCCGACCAGTCCTGGGACGCGGTCGTGGTGGTGCTGGCGATCCTGGCGGCCGCGGCGGCGGTCCTGATCCCGGTGGCGCTCGACCGCTCCCCCACCCGCGCCTTCGCCGGCAGCTGCGTGGCGATCGCGCTGCTGTTCGTGGTCCTGCTCGCGGCGCTGTTCCCCAACGCGGTGCCCTCGAGCACCAACCACGCTTACGACCTGACCCTGGTCGCCGCCTCCTCCACGTCCTACACGCTCACGGTGATGACGGTCGTGGCGGTAATCTTCGTCCCGATCGTGCTTGTCTACCAGGCATGGACGTACTGGGTCTTCCGCCACCGCCTCGGTCGCGACGACTTCGAGGGGCCGGCCACGCCGATCGCGGTGATCGAGCACACGCTCGGCAACGGCGGGCCAGCCACCACCGGCGCACAGCCACCGACCGTCGTCTGACGTGGCCGCGCCGGTCGACCGCCGACTCGTCCGCGAGAGCCGCGCCGCACGGGCGCACCTCGCCGCGGCCTCGGTGCTCGGGGTCCTCAGCGCCGGCCTGATCCTCGCCCAGGCGGTGCTGCTGGCCACGCTGATCGCGCGTTCGGCGATGCATCGCGTGCCGCTCTCGAGCCTGAAGGGCGAGCTGATCGCGCTGGCCGCCGTGCTGGCGGCGCGCGCCGCGGTCACCGCCGGCTTCGAGCTCTCCGGGCGCCTCGGCGCCACCCGGGTGATGTCCGATCTGCGCTGCCGCCTGGCTCGGCGCCTGCTGCTGGCCTCCCCGGGCGAGCGCCCCTCGGGCGAGCGCACCGGCGAGCTGGCCGCCGCTGCGGTCCAGGGCGTCGATGCCCTCGAGGCCTACTTCGCCGGCTATCTCCCGCAACTGGTGCTGGCCACGGTCGTGCCGGTCGCCGTGCTCGTGTTCGTTCTCACGGTCGATCCTGTCACAGCCGTGATCCTCGCCGTCACGGTGCCGATCCTGATCGTGTTCATGATCCTGATCGGCAAGGGCGCGCAGGCGTCCACCAACAAGCGCTGGCAGGCGCTGTCGCTGCTGAGCGCCCACTTCCTCGACGTGCTGCGCGGACTGCCGACGCTGCGGGCCTACCGGCGCGAGCGCGCCCAGGAGGAGGCCCTGGCCGAGGTCGGCGAGCGCTACCGCGCCGAGACGATGGCCACGCTGCGGATCGCCTTTCTCTCCGCCCTGGTGCTGGAGCTGTGCGCGATGATCGGGACCGCGATGGTCGCGGCCACGATCGGGGTCCAGCTGGTCGGCGGCTCGCTCACGCTCGCGGCCGGCCTGACCGTGCTGTTGCTGGCCCCCGAGCTCTACGGCCCGCTGCGGCAGGTCGGGCAGCAGTTCCACGCCAGCGCCGACGGCGTGGCCGCGTCGGAGCGCATCTTCGCCGCGCTCGATGAGCCGGTCACGGTGGCCGCCCCCAGCGACCCCCTCCCCCTCCCCGATCCCGGCCGCGAGATCGTGCGCCTGCGGGCGGTCACGTACGAGTACCCCACGCGCCCCGGCGCCGTGCTCGAGGCCGTCGACCTCGAGCTGGCCGCGGGCCGGATCACCGCGCTCGTCGGCCCGAGCGGCGGGGGCAAGAGCACGATCGCCCGGCTGCTGCTCCGGCTCGCCGACCCCGTCTCGGGCAGGGTCACCTGCGGCGAGACCGACCTGCGCGACGTGGACCTCGACTCCTGGCGGCGCCAGATCGCCTGGGTGCCGCAGCGGCCGAAGCTGTTCAGCGGGACCGTGGCCGACAACATCCGGCTGGCCGCCCCGGACGCCGACGAGGCCGCCGTGCGGGCCGCCGTCGCCGCCGCCGGCGCCACCGAGCTGGTGGCCGGACTCCCGGACGCCCTCGACACGATGGTGGGCGAGAACGCCCGCCGGCTCTCGGCCGGGCAGCGCCAGCGGATCGCGCTGGCCCGGGCTTTTCTCTCCGACGCCCCGCTGCTGGTGCTCGACGAGCCCACCTCGCACCTGGACGAGGCCAGCGCCGAGGCGGTCGGCGAGATGATCGAGCGTCTCGCCCGCGGCCGCACCACGCTGCTGATCGTCCACCACGAGTCGCTGGCCCGCCGCGCCGACACGGTCCTCGAGGTCAGCGGCGGCCACGTCGCTGGAGGGAGCGCTCCGACCCCGCCGCTGGTGGTGCTGGCGGCATGAGGGCGCTGCTGAGGATGTCCTGGCCGGGCCGGGGCGAGCGCGGGCGCCTGGCGCTGTCGGTGACGCTGGCCGCGGGAGCCACCGGCGCATCGATCGCCCTGCTGGCGACCTCCGGCTACCTTATCTCCCGGGCGGCGCAGCGGCCGCTGATGATCTCGCTGATGGTCACGATCGTCGCGGTCCGGGCGTTCGGGATCTCGCGGGCCGTGCTCCGCTACGGCGAGCGCCTGGCCTCGCATGACCTCGCGCTGCGGCGGCTCGCCCGCCTGCGCTCGCACTTCTACGAGCGCCTCGCGCCGCTCGTGCCCGGTGGGGTCGGCGGCCGCAGCCGCGGCGACCTGATGGCCCGCTTCGTCGGCGACGTCGACACGCTCCAGGACAGCTATCTGCGGGTGATCATCCCCACCCTGGTGGCCGTGGTCGTGATCTTCGGCGCCAGCGTGGCCGCCTGGCTGATGCTGCCCGCGGCCGGGGCGATCCTGGTCTGCGCGCTGGCGCTGGGCGCGACCCTGTCGCCGTGGGCGAGCGCCCGCATCGCCGCCACGGCCGGCCGCCGCCAGGCGCCGGTGCGGGCGCGGCTGACCGGACAGCTGGTGGAGGCGATCGACGGCTCGGCCGAGCTGGCGGTGACCGGGCGCGCTCCCGAGCACGTCTGCAGGCTGATCGCCACCGACACCCGGCTGGCCTCGCTGGGGCGCAGCGACGCCCGCGCCGGCGCGCTGGCCACCGGCCTCGGCGCACTGGTCTCGGCCGCCGGGCTGCTCGCGGTGCTGGTGGTGGGGATCTCGGCCGTGCACTCGGGCGCGCTCCCCAGCGTGCTGCTGGGCGCGCTTGCGTTCCTGTTCCTGGCCGCCGGCGAGGCCGTGGTGCCGCTGCCCGCCGCGGCGCGCCGGCTGCGCTCGTGCGTGGCGGCCGCGACCCGCCTGGAGGAGATCACCGACCAGGAGCCCGCGGTCGTCGATCCGCCCTCGCCGCGCCGGCCGCTGGGCGGCGGGACGCTGGCCCTGGACGGGGTGAGCATGCGCTACGGCGAGGAGTCGCATCTGGTCCTCGACCGCGCCGACCTGGAGCTGGTGCCCGGGGAGCATGTGGCGCTCGTCGGCCCCAGCGGCATCGGGAAGACGACCCTGGCCGAGCTGCTCGTGCGCTTCCTCGACCCGACCGAGGGCCGCGTCACACTCGACGGCATCGACGTCCGCGAGCTGGCCCAGGACGACCTGCGCCGCGAGGTGCTGCTGTGCGGCCAGGATGCCCACCTGTTCAACACCACGGTGCGCGAGAACCTGCTGATCGCGGACCGCGATGCGACGCCCGAGCAGCTGTGGTCGGTCCTCGGCGACGTCGAGCTCGACGAGTGGGCCGAGCGGCTCCCCGAGCAGCTCGACACGCTCGTGGGCGAGGAGGGCGCGCTGCTGTCCGGCGGCCAGCGACAGCGTCTGGCGCTGGCTCGCGCGCTGCTGTCAGAATCACGCTTCTTGATCCTCGACGAGCCCACAGTCCACCTCGACGCGCCGCTGGCCGCTCGGGTGATGAAGGCGATCCAGGAGCGGACCCGAGGCCGCTCGCTGCTGGTCATCACCCACGCCAGCGAGCACCTCGACGGCTTCGATCGCGCGGGCCGGCTGCACGCGGGCCGGCTCGAGACCGAACCCGTGCCGGCCGGATCGCGATGATCCTGATCTGCTACGACGGATCGCCCGACTCCAAGACGGCGATCAAGCTGGCCGGGGACCTGCTCGGCGACCACCCGGCGGCCGTGCTCACCGTCTGGGAGCCGTTCATGGAGGTGATGGCGCGCAGCCCCTCGGGCTTCGGGATGGCGCCGGGGATGGTCGACGTGGGGGAGATCGACAGCGCCAACGAGAAGAGCGCGCACGCGCGGGCCGAGGAGGGCGTCAAGCTCGCGGGCGAAGCTGGGCTCAACGCTCAGCCCCGCTGCCGCAGCCAGGCCACCACCGTCGCCGACGCGATCCTCGCCGAGGCCAACGCGGTCGGGGCCGACGCGATCGTGTGCGGTTCGCGCGGCCTCACCGGGATCAAGTCGATCCTGCTCGGCAGTGTCTCCCACGCCGTGATCCAGCACGCTGACCGGCCGGTGATCGTGGTGCCGTCGGCTGAGGTGGCCGCGGCTCGGGCGCACCGGCACCACTGAGGGTTCTCGGGCGCCACGGGCCGGGAGGCCCTGGGGGCCGACGCGTCTGATGTGTCGGAAAACTCGCGGCTCGTTCGTATCAGTCGTTGACACCCAATCCTGAGTCTGGAGCGTCGATGAGTCACGAGCATGAGCATTGGGAGAACGATGAGGTCGCCCGTCGGCTGCGCGCAGAGAAGCCGCGCCTCGACGGCTTCGAGCTCGATCGGATCAAGACCACGGTAATGTCACGCCTGCGCTCCTCGGGCCGGCGCTCCTCGGCCCCGCAGCGCTCGGCCGGGCGGTCGCGCATCCTGGTGGCGCTGCTCACCTGCGGGATCATGGTCGGAGGCGCCGCGGGAACGATCGCGGCCGGTGGCGGCGGCTCTACAAACGGCTCGGGGGCCGCTCAATCGCAGTACCGGCCACCGAAATGCAACCCTCATCACGAGGATTGCGTATGCCCCAGTACCTCAATCCTGTCGCAGGGCCGCGACGAGTGCCGGTGCCCCGTCGGCACGGCCTTCGCCGAGGGCACGAACGACTGCCGATGCCCCGATGGAAGCCGCCTGAACGCGCACGGCAGGTGCGACAAGATCATCCCGCCGCCGCCGCCAAGGCGACGGAGACACCACCACCACCACGTCATCCATTCGGGGACGCCTGCGCCCGGCTACTCGCCCGGCAGCAGCGCTTAAGCTGACCGAACCCGCGGCGCCGCGAACCCGCGGCGCCGCTGGCCGGGCTGCGAGAATACTTGCGGATGAAACCGCTGCGCAACGGGGCGTTTGAACGGCTCTTCGAGGCTCACGCCGAGCCGCTGTTCGCGTTTCTGGTCTACCGGACCGGTGACCGGCAGCTCGCCGAGGACCTGGTCGCGGACACGTTCGAGCGCGCGATGCGCTCCAGCTCCCGGTTCGATCCCCGGCGCGGAAGCGAGAAGAACTGGCTCTACGCCGTCGCGGTCAACCTGACGCGGGACAACGCCCGCCGAGCCAGCGTCGAGACCAGGGCCCTCGAGCGCGTGGGCGCCCAGGCACGCGACTGCGATGACGACCCGCGCATCAGCGCGGTCAGCGACCGGGACGCCATCGACCGGGCACTGGTCAAGCTGAGCGACGACGAGCGGGAGGCGGTCGCGCTGCGGTTCGGGTCCGATCTGAAGCTCCGCGAGGTGGCGCGGGTGGTCGGCGAGAGCGAGAGCGCGGTCGAGAAGCGCATCTCCCGCGCGCTTCAGAAGCTGCGGCACGAGCTTCAGCCCCCGGAGTGAGCGCGGTGAGCACCGCGGCGGTGGCGCAGCCCTCCGAGCTCGAGGCAGACGCGCCGACCCGCGCGGAGGTGCAGGTGGGACGCCTGGGCGTGGTTGCGCTGATCGCCCTGGCGCCGCTATCGATCATCTACCTGTCGTTCAACCAGGGCGGCTTCTTCCCCAACGCGACCGGCATCGCGGCGATCGGCTTCGCGGCCGCCCTGACGCTCCGCACCACCCTGGCCGAGCACCCGTTCGCGGGCTACAACCGCCAGCTCGGGTTGCTGATGCTCGCCCTGGGAGCGTTTGGGGCATGGCAGCTGGCGTCAGGGCTGTGGTCCCACGACACCGCGCGGGCGCTTGACGAGTACGACCGGACGCTGCTCTACCTGCTCGCGCTGGCGCTGTTCGGATCTTTGCCCCGCACCTCAGCGCGGCTACGGTGGCTGATCCGCGCGCTGGCGGCCGGGATGACCGCCGTCTGCCTGGCCGGCCTCATCTCCCGCGTCCTTCCTCATCTGTGGCCAACGGCGGCGACGTATTACGCCAACCGCCTGAACTATCCCCTGAGCTACTGGAACACCGAGGGGTTCCTGGCCGCCGCCGCCTCGCTCTTGTTGATCCACATCGCCGCCAGCGAGGACGACCATCCGCTCGCACGGGTGATCGCCGCGGTGTTCGTGCCCGCCACGGCGGCCACCCTGTTGCTGACCTTCTCGCGGGGAGCCCTGGCCGTCGCGATCATCGGCGTGGTCGCCTACCTCCTGCTCGGACGGCCGCGGGCGATCCTCGGAGCCGCTGTGGCCATCGTCCCGACGGCCGCGATCTCCCTCCACGGCGCCTACGCGGCGGTGCTGTTGGCCTCAAGCACGCCCACATCCGCTGCGGCGGTGGTGCAGGGCCGGCACCTGGCCAAGACAATTGCGCTGTGCATGCTCGCGGCAGGAGTCCTGCGGGCCGTGACGCTCCCGGTCGACGCCTGGCTGATGCGGAAGCTCGCGCGCGTGCAGGGGCCGCGGGTCTCGAGGACGGCGGTGCTGGTGACCGGCAGTGCCGTGGTGTTGGTTGCTGTGCTGGCGCTGGTCTTGTCGGGGTTCGTGGGCCGCGCGTATGACAAGTTCGCGCATGGCTCCGGGCCCAGCTCGTCGCTCACCCGGAGCCGGCTCACCGACCCCTCGGGGGAGAATCGTGTGGAGGCGTGGAGCGCGGCGCTGCGCGATTTCAAGGCCCACCCGCTGGCGGGCTCCGGCGCCGGCAGCTATGAGCTCTACTACGCGCAGCACCGAACGAGCGATGGCTCGGTCACCGACGCGCATTCGATCTACCTGCAGACGCTGGCCGAGACCGGGATCCTGGGCTCGATCGCGCTGGCCGTCGCGGTGCTGGGGATGATCGTGCTGATCGCGGTGAGGATCCGCGGGCCGGAACGAGCCGTCTACGCGGTGCTGTTCGCGACCGCGCTCGCCTGGGCGATCCACGCCGCCGCCGACTGGCTGTGGGAGACGCCGGCTGTGACGCTGTGGCTGTTCATCGCCGGCGGGGCTGCGCTCGCCACCGCTGCGGGATCCGCGACCAGGAACGAGCCCGGTCCGCGCAACCGGGTCCCGATGGCCCTCGGGTGGCTGGCCCTCGCGATCGCCCCCCTGCTGATCGGCGTCTCATACCAGCGCCTGCGGGCCAGCGGCCAGGACCTGACCGCCGGCAACTGCATTCAGGCCCGGCGCGACGCCTTCTCCTCGATCTCGCTGCTGGCGGTCCGGCCTCAGGCCTACGAGATCATCAGCTTCTGCGACCTCCAGCTCGGCTTCCCGATCGAGGGCCTCCAGGCTGCGCAGAAGGCGGTGCGCTACGAGGGCAATAACTGGAACTACCGCTTCGGTCTGGCCATAGCCCGAGGCGCCAACGGCCTCGATCCCCGTCCCGAGGCCGCGTACGCGCTGCGGCTCAACCCACGCGAGCCGATCCTCCAGGACGCCGTGTCCGCATTCGCCAGGGGCGGGCCGAGCGACTGGGAGCAGATGGCCCCGCCGCTCCTCCTGCGCGCCCAGCAGACGGGCCGGCTGGCTGTGTCGAACCTGTAGGCCGGTCACTGCGTCGGGCGGAAGCCGACGCAGCAGCCGTAGACGACCAACGAGCCGTCCGCGTTGACACCGCGCACCTGCCCGGTGGGCTGGATCATCACCCGGTACTGCACGCTCCCCCCGCTCGGGTATCTGACCGTGCACGACCACGGATTGCGAAGCTCCCCCACCCCGTTGGGCGAGCAGACAGCGCGGACTCCGCGACCCCGCCCCCGTCCCGGGCGCGGATCGGGGGCGGAGGCGACGAAGTGCTCCAGCACGGCCGGCGTGAGCTGGGTCAGGTTCTGCTGGCGATACACGAACTGCGTGTCGCTTTCGCGCGCGACCACTGCCACCGCGGTCCCGATGATGCCAAGCACGAGGATCGGGAGGATGAGCTTGAGCCCCGGCCGCGTCATGGCCCGGAATTCTGGCGGCTCAGATGCTCCGGCGTCGCGCCGGGGGCTGCGGCGCAGGAGTGCTTCACGCGCCCCGACGGCCTCGAGCCGATCGGCTCCGGGCTATCTACGTACTCCCGAGGGGATGCCACGCGGATGACCGCGGGCGCGCAGCCGCGTAGGGTCTGTCTGGAAAGGCGCTCATGTCCGCCGCGAGTCGCCACCCAAGGAGGCATCATGACCGGCGCGCTTCAGCCCGATCAGGGCAGCTACCTCACCCCCACCCTGCAGCACGCGACCGTCGCCGAGGCGATGCACCCCGGCATCCTCTCCTGCCCCGCTGACGCTCCCCTGATCGAGGTGGCGCGACTGATGGCCACCCATCACGTCCACTGCGTGGCGGTCATGGGTCTCAGCGAAGAGGACCATGTCAGCGACAAGGTGGTCTGGGGCATCGTCTCCGATCTCGATCTCGTCCGCGTCGGCGTCCGCACCGGGACCGACCGCACCGCCGGGGCGATGGCGCTCCAGCCGGTGGTCACCGTATCCACCGATACGCCGCTGGTCGAGGCGGGCGAGCTGATGATCGCGCACGGCGTCCTCCACCTCGTGGTCCTGAACCCGGCCACCCAGCTCCCGATCGGGATTCTCTCGACGCTCGACCTGGCCGGCGTGATCGCCTGGGGCCAGGCCTGAGCCCGACCGCACGAGTCGAGTCTGAACGGAAGCCCGTCAGCATCCGATGTCCGGTCGCTGGTGGCCGAGAGCTGGAGCCGGGAGCCCGGCGGCGGGAGTGCAGCCCGAGCCGAGCCCTTTGTGTTAGGCCTGGATGGCGTCCGGAGTGCCTGACCCGATCATCGGGGTGGTGAGGATTCTCGCCCGAGCCCGTGATGTGATCGCCGCACCCGTGCTCGGAGTGGCGGGAATCCTTATCGGATTCGCGAGTGTGGTCGTACTGGTCGCGGCCGCTCTGGTCGGACTCATTCTTGGCGCGGTCAGCTTCATGTGCGCGGCACTGATCGACGTCGGGCGCCGCCTTCGGCATCGAGAGCGGTGAAGTAGCCCGGCACGAGGCCGGGCAATCCCGCGTGGCGGCACCTGCAACGGGTGCCGCCACGCGGCGCTCCAAGGCGGCGACCGGCGTGGGGCGCGTCAAGACGCGCTCCAGATCCGCCCATCAATACGGGGCGACTACGGATCGAGGTGCGGTCTATGGCCGATGGCGAGAGCGTGCTTCGGATCTAGGTTGACCTTGGTCCAGCGCCGGCCGAGGTCACGAACGACACGTTCGGCAAGGTTGTCATGCCGAACGTGTCGCTGTAGAAACAAGTTCCACAAGCAGCCAGGCGGTTCAACCGTCAGTTCAAGAGAGA
>JADGPN010000084.1 GCA_017882465.1 Solirubrobacteraceae bacterium | reverse complement strand
GGCTGGACGTGTGGCCGATCGGCGACCTGGGCGTACGCAAGGGTTTCGGCCTGGCATGGGACATCGCAACCCCGACACCGAAGGAACTGCTGGCGCGCGGCGAGCCGTATCACCCGTACCGCAGCATCGTCGCCTGGTACTGCTGGCGGGTCCTCGAGCTGTGACCCGCTAGCCCTGCGGACCGCAGGCAAGCACCAACTTGCCGGTGTTCTCGCCGTTGAAGAGCATCAGCAGCGTTTCGGGGAAGTCGGCGACGCTTCCGGTGACGACGTGTTCGCGCGAGACGAGCTTGCCCTCGGCGAGCCAACCGGCCATCTCCGCCGCCGCCTCGCCGTAGCGGTCGGCGAAGTCGAACACGACCATGCCCTTCATCGAGGCCCGAAACACCAGCAACGACAGGTAGTTCGCGGGTCCGCGCACTGGCTCCGTCGCGTTGTATTGCGAGACCGCGCCGCAGATCACGATCCGCGCGCCGCGGGCCAGCCGAGTGAGCGCAGCATCGAGGATGTCGCCGCCGACGTTGTCGAAGTAGACGTCGATCCCCTGCGGGCACTGCTCGCGGAGCGCCTTCCTTACGTCGTCGCTCTTGTAGTCGATCGCCGCGTCGAAGCCGAGTTCGTCGACCAGCCAGACGCACTTCGCCTGCCCGCCCGCGATTCCGATCACGCGGCACCCCTTGAGCTTGGCGATCTGACCGGCCACGCTGCCCACGGCGCCCGCTGCGCCGGAGACCACGACCGTCTCGCCCTCCTGGATCCGGGCGACGTCGAGCAGTCCGAAGTACGCGGTCAGTCCGGTCGCGCCGAGGGCGCCCAGGTAGGTGGGCAGCGGCGCCAGCGACGGATCGAGCTTGACAACTCCGGCGCCGTCGGAGCGCGCGAACTCCTGGACTCCGAACGCCCCGTAGACGTGGTCGCCCGACGCGTAGCCAGGGTGCTCGGAGGCGGTCACGCACCCGATCGCGCCGGCTCGCATCACGGCCCCGATCTGGACCGGCTCGATGTAGGAGGCGCCTGCGTTCATCCATCCCCGCATCGCGGGATCGATCGACAGATGCGAGATCGCGACCACGAACTCGCCGGCGGCGGGCACCGGGACCGGCTCGGTGGTCAGCTCCCAGTCGGTCGGCTTCGGAAGGCCGGAGGGCCGCGCGGTAAGGCGCACCTGGTGGTTGATCGAGTTCATGCGCGGACGCTCCAAGCGGTCTGGTGTTGTACCGATGCCGCCGGCCGCGCCGGTGATGATCGCCACCTTCCCCTCGAGCCGACCGGTCGACATGCGCGCACTCTACGGCGCCCGCCGGCTCGCCGCGAGCCCCGCCGAATGAACGACCGGCCGTCGAGGGCGAGGGCCACGGCGACAGACCCTGGCTGACCCAGGTGAACCGCCACTGGTGCCTCGATCACAGCGGTCCCCGATAGGCGCCAGGCTCAGCGGTACAGCGCGTCGAAACGGTCGGCGTACTTCTCGTTGATGACGTTGCGCTTCATTTTCAGCGTCGGGGTCAGATCTCCCGTGTCCGGGGACAGGTCGTGGTCGAGGATGAAGAACCGCTTGACCTGCTCCGCCTGGGCGTACTTGGCGTTGGCCCGGTCGAGCTCGCTCTGGATCACCACGACGACGTCGGGATGCTGGGCCAGGCCGGCGATTGATGTGTCCTCGATGCCTCTGTCTGTCGCCCACGGCACGATCTCCTCCTCATCGAGCGTGATCAGCATGGTCGGGAAGGGCCGGCGGTCGCCGTGCATCATCGCCTGCGAGACGTAGCGCGTCTGCTTGAGGTCGTTCTCCAGGTTGGCCGGCGTGAGGTTCTTGCCGCCCGCGGTGATGATGATGTCCTTCTTGCGGCCGGTGATGAACAGGAAGCCATCCTCGTCGAGCCGGCCGATGTCGCCGGTGTGCAGCCAGCCGTCGATCAGAGCGCTCGACGATGCAGCGTCATTCTGGTAGTACCCCTCGAAGATGTTCGCGCCCTGGAGCAGGATCTCGCCGTCCTCCGCGATGCGGATCTCGACCCCGGGGTGGGCGCGGCCCACGGAGCCAAAGCAGTGCTCTCCGGGCCGCATGCCGGTCGCGGTCGTGGCGGTCTCGGTCATCCCGTAGCCCTCCATCACCGGCACGCCCGCCGCAAAGAAGAACTCGAGGATCTCCTTGGCGATCGGAGCGGCTCCGGTGACAGCCTCCCGCAGCCTGCCGCCGAACGCGCCGCGCACCAGCTTGAACAGGCGCTCGTCGGCCTGGTCGTAGGCGGCCTGGAGCTCGGCGGGAATCTCCTTCCCGGCCGCCTCCAGCTCGCGAACGGCGAGCCCGACCTGCGTCGCCTGGGCCAGGAGCTCCGGCTCGGCGCGTGAGGTCACCAGCGTGTAGAGCTTCTCGAAGATCCGAGGAACCGACGGAAGGTAGGTCGGATGCACCTCGGACAGCTCAGGGATGATCTGTGTCGTGTCGCGTCCCCAGTAGGCGATCGCCACGCCGCGGTCCGCGCCGATCAGCATCAGCAGCAGGCCGAACGCATGCGCCAGCGGCAGGAACAGATAGATCAGGTCCTCCGAGCCGGCGCTGACGATGCCGCGCGCGGCCACCATGTCCAGCACGGCGCGATAGTTCCCGTGCGAGAGGACGCAGCCCTTCGGGGGACCGGTGGTCCCGGAGGTGTAGATGAACGTATACGGATCAGCCTTGGTGACGGCCCGGGTCCGCGCCTCGAGCTCGGCTCGGTCGCGCGCGCGTCCGCGCCGGCGAAGCTCGTCCAGGGGGAGCGTTCGCTCGAGGTCGCCGTCGACGATCACGATGTGACGAAGACTCGGCAGCGCGCCGCGGACGGCCTCGATCGTGGCGACCTGCGATTCGTCCTCGCAGACGATCACCACCGACTCGGAGTTGCCGGCGACCCACTCGCACTCCTCACGCGAGTTGGTCGGGTAGATGGGGACGACGACGGCTCCGGCCGCACTGATCGCGAAGCTGCACCAGGCCCATTCGACCCGGGTCGAGCAGAGCATGCTGACCCGCTCGCCCGGCTGGACGCCGAGGTCGATCAGACCACGACCGATCTCCGACACGATCTCGCCGACCTCGGCGAACGTGATCTCATGCCACTCGCCGTCGACCTTGTGGTTCTGCGCCACGCGGTCGTCGAACACCTCGACAGCTCGCGGCAGCAGATCGGCGATCGTGATCGACCCAGTCGTGTCCGGTGCAACAGCGGTCATCAGCCCTCCTCCTGAAGCTGTGCGGGACTTCCGAGGCGGCGGCGGGAGATGTCTGAACCCCCGACCTTCGGTTCCGTGATACCCCCTGAGGCCAAATCCCGCGGTTACCCAGGATTCTGCCAGGACGGCGGGAGTGAAGACGAATGGATCACGTCACGAGCGGCTCGCGCTCGGTTCGTGCCCAGTCCCGCTGCTCTGTGAGCTGGCGCGCGGCGGCGCGGGCCAGGGCGGGCCACAGGAGCCAGCAGTAGAAGGCGTAGATCTGGGCGATCAGGATGGCCAGGATCCAGCCCCGTGGTCCTGCGGACGCTTTGCTCGCAAGACAGCCGAGCAACGTCGCGCCGAAACCGAGCACATAGAACACCGCGATCTGCCACCAGGGGCCGCCGTCCCAGAATGGCGCTCTGTCGGTCGCGGCCAGGATGATCGCCGCGATCAGAGCAAGGCCGATCAGTGCCTGCCAGAGCGGCATCAGCAGGTAGGCGATCAGTTCGACGCGTGCGGCGATCGACAGCGGCGCCCGGCGCAACGTGCTGCCGAGGGAGATCGCCTGGAGGTTACCCTGTGACCACCGCGTGCGCTGGCGCAGCAGCGGCCGCAGCGTGGCGGGACCCTGTTGCTCGACGACGGCGCGGAGCTCCTGCCGGCCAAGCCATCCGGCGGCGATCAGTCGCAGTCCGAGATCCTGATCCTCGGTGAGGCGATCACGCCACGGCCCCCGATGGTCGGCGACGTCGTCGAGCGCGCCCAGGCGGTTGAACTGCCCGTTGCCGCCCATCCCGGCGGTCCCCCATCCGGTGCGCCCCGCCTGATAGAGGTTGCCGTACACCGAGAACTCGACGTCCTGCAGCCACGTCAGTGGCCGATGCCGGTTATAGATCCGTACCAGAGCCTGCACCCCTCCGACCGAGGGGTCGGCGAAGTGCGCCGCCGCATAACGCGGCGCCACCCCGTCCAGGCGTCCGTCGGCGTCCACGATCGCCACGATCACGCGGTTGCGGTCGACGTCGCCGATCTTGCCGTCGAGTGCCCGATATGCGTGGTTCAGCGCCTCGGCCTTCCCCTCTCTCGCGTGGGGAGGGTCGCGGCGCAGTACGTGCAGGTCGGGGTGGGCCAGGGCACACAGGATCTCGGGCGTGCGGTCCCCGGAGCCGTCGTCGATGACGACGACCAGGCGCCGTCGCAGCTCGATCGCGAGCAGCCGCTCGACGCTGTCGCGGATCGTGATCTCCTCATCGAGAGCCGGGACCAGGAAGACCCAGAGGAAGTCATCGTCTCCCCCGGGCCGTGCCTCGGGGGCGTTGCGGCGTGCGCGCCGTCCGCGGACGAACAGGAGGACGCTCCAACCGAACATGGCCAGGATCAGCACGAGCGCGGCGCTGAGCACGATCGTCCACACCACAGGCAATCCCTGGAATGGCATCACGACCCTCAGTCCAGGTCGCTCCCTGCGCTCACCGCACCCGCGAGGGCCGGGATGGCGCGTCCGGCGGCATCGAGATATGACGAGTAGCCCGCGTTGTGCATGACCGCGACGCGGTCAAAGCCCGGGCCAAACTGGGTCGGCGCCGCGCGCGCGTCACCGATGTACTCCAGCGCCGCGACGATGCGCTCAGCCGCGTGGCCGTCGCCGTATGGGTTGGACGTTTGCGCCATCGCGGCGTAAGCGGACTCATCGGTGAGCAGGCGATCGCCCTCTGAAGCGATCCGGTCAGGGTCGGTCCCCACGAGCAGCAACGTTCCAACCGCGATGCCCTCGCCGCGCTCGGTCGTCTCACGCGTGACGAGCACCGGCTTGTCCAGCGACGGCGCCTCCTCCTGAATCCCACCCGAGTCGGTGATGACGACATGGGAACGCTTGAGCAGCCGAGCGAACTGTGCATACGGCAGCGGCTCCACCAACAGCACGTTCTCGACGGCGTGCAGTCGCTCGCAGAGCTGATCGCGCACTATCGGGTTGGGGTGCAGGGGCAGCACGAAGCGCACGTCACTGTGGGCGCTCGCCAGACGCGCGATGCCCTCGGCGATCCCCGTCAGGCCGCTGCCCCAGCTCTCACGCCGGTGCGCGGTCACGGTCACGATGCGGGCGTCGCTGTCGTCCAGCGCTCGCAGCGTCGGATCCTCGAACTCCACCTGTTGTTCCGCGGCCCAGTTCAACGCATCGATCCCGGTGTTACCGGTGACGAACACCTGGTCCGCCCGGATGTTCTCGTGAACCAGGTTCTGCTTGTTCTGCTCCGTCGGAGCGAAATGCAATGACGCCACGCAGGAGATGATCTGACGGTTGAGCTCCTCCGGGAAGGGCGTCAAGATCGATCCGCCCGTCCGTAGACCCGCCTCAACATGCATGACGGGGATGTGAAGCTGGCAGGCCGCGAGTGCCGCCGCCATCGCGGAGCTCGTGTCGCCGTGCACGAGCACAGCCGAAGGAAAGCCCGCCGCGATCTCATCGGCGGTGGCAATCTCGCCCGACCGGGTCACGAACTCGTCGCCGATGAAATCATCGAACCGCGACATCACCGCGGTTACCCGCTCGTTGAGCGCGGCGCGCCCGCGACCAACCCACAGCTCGGCATCGATGTCGATCCCGGCCAGGGCGAAGACCTCCCCGACCATCCGATGATGCTGGCCTGTCTCGACCACGATCGGCCGAAACGATGAGCTCTCCCCCAGCGCGAGAATCACCGGGACCAACTTGATCGCCTCTGGACGCGTGCCCACGATCACCAGCACGTTGACCCTGCGTCGCCTCGGAGCGCCCCTCCCTCGCGGCGGCGCGCGGCCCGAGAAGTCGCCGGCCCTGGTGCGCGCTCGCTGGGAACGGATGGGGGCGCTTGTGTTGCTCACTACTCACGAGTCGGCAGATATGCCCGTAACAGGGACCCGGATACTCCGCAGGTTTGATACGGAGAACCCCGGATCGCTCTTGACCACGCCCGCCGCCGTCGGCTCGTGCCCGGACTCAGATCAGAGTGAGCGTTTTAGCTCGCCACGTCGAGGGCGGCGCGCAGGCCGGCGAGGTCGGCCGACCCGAACACCACGCGATCTCGGGTCGCGACATAGACGAGGTCGAGGTCAACGCCGGCCAGGGCGATCTTGCGGGTCAGGTCAGCCAGCACCCCGGGGCGGTCCTCGACATCGACCACGACGACCTCGCGCTCGCGGGTGACGGCGAGATGCGAAATCGCCAGCGAATGCCGCGCGGCCTCGGCGTGCGGGACGAGGATGTGGAGCTCGGCTCGCTCGCCGGACCCGATGCAGGTGGCCGCCGCGATGTTCACGCCGGCATCGCTGATGGCGGCCGCGACCTGGGCCAGCGCCCCCGGGCTGTTCTCGATGTCGATGGCCAGGTCGAAGGCCACGGTCAGCGCGGCTTGCCCGCGACGTAGACCGTCACGCCCGACCCTGCCGCCGACAGGTCGTCAGAGCTCACGGAGTAACTATCGCCGACGCGCAAACGCCCGTCAATCGCCGTCGACATCGTGTCCAGCTGAGGGTTCGCCGTTCGTCCTCGCTACAGAAAGGATCGCGTGGGCGCGCCGGTTCGGCTGTCTGTGACGGCTGCCACCGGTGTGGGAGCATGGGCACGATGCGAGTGGGTCTGCATGCGCTCGGGATCGGAGCCGGCGCGCGCCGCGAGGTGATCGACGTGGTGGCGGTGGCCGCCGAGGCGCGCGGATTCGCGACCCTATGGGCGGGCGAGCACGTCGTGATGGTCGACGAGTGGCCAAGCAGGCGGCGAGTCTCGACACGCTTTGCCGTGGACGGCTGGTCCTCGGCGTCGGTGTTGGGTGGTCGCGCGAGGAGTTCGAGGCGTTGGGTGTCCCGTTCGCGCGTCGCGGGGAGCGCGCCGTGGAGTATCTGCGGGCGATGCGGGAGCTCTGGCGTGAGGATGTCTCGTCGTTTGATGGCGAGTTCGTGTCCTTTTCCGCCGTGCGAGTCAACCCAAAGCCCGCTCGCGATCGACGGATCCCTGTCGTGTTCGGTGGGAACAGTGATCCTGCGCTGCGGCGCGTAGCCGAGCTGGGCGACGGCTGGTACGGCTTCAATCTGGCTGGAGTCGACGCGGTCGGCGAACGGCTGGCGGTGCTGGAGACGCTATGCCGGAAAGCTGGGCGCGATATGCGCGAGCTGGATCTGGCCGTTGCGCTGGAGGCAGGTCAAGCCGAGGACCACGGTCCTCTGGAGCGGATGGGCATCGGCGAACTCGTGCTCGTGGAAGCGCCGCCCGAGGATCCGCGTGACGCCGAGGACTGGATCACCACGCTCGCCACCCGCTGGAGCGTCGCGACCGCTTGAGCGCGCGGCCGTAGGCGCCCCGACGGCACGCGGCTCCTCACTGCCGATCGCGCCACATGCAGGCAAGCGTCGGGCCGCCGCCGGGTGCCGCGAACTCGCCGATCTGAACAAAGGTGACCCAATCGGCATCCGCATCGGTCACCCGCCTCAGTCCTGGCAGCGCGTTCTCCGAGGATCCCGCGCCCATCGGCACGATTGTCAGCGCTCCAGGGCGGCGTCCACGAGTTGCTGTGCCTCCTCGAAGATGCGCTCGAGGTGCTGCTCGCCCTGGAAGCTCTCGGCGTACAGCTTGTATACATCCTCGGTGCCCGAGGGGCGAGCGGCGAACCATCCGCTCTGCGTCACGACCTTGATGCCGCCGAGCGGGGCGCCCGAGGGCGCCGCGTTGAGCACGGCAACGATCGGCTCGCCTGCCAGCTCCGTGGCGGTGACGTCATCGGGTGAGAGGCCGCCCAGGATCCGCTTCTGCTCGGGGGTCGCGGGGGCGTCGATGCGACGGTAGACCGGCGCGCCGTGGCGCTCGGTGAGCTCCGCGTAGAGCTGCGCCGGGTCCCGGCCGCCCGCGGCGGTCATCTCGGCCGCGAGCAGGCACAAGATCAGCCCATCCTTGTCGGTGCTCCACGCGCGGCCGTCGCGGCGCAGGAAGCTCGCGCCGGCGCTCTCCTCGCCCCCGAACGCCAGCGTGCCCTCGAGCAGCCCGGCGACGAACCACTTGAAACCGACGGGCACCTCCTCGAGCCGGCGCCCCAAGCCGGCCACCACCCGGTCGATGATGCTGCTGGACACCATCGTCTTGCCGACCCCGGCATCGGCCGACCACTCGCGGCGCGCGCCGCCCAGCAGGTACGCGATCGAAGCGGCCAGGTAGTGGTTCGGGTTCAGCAGGCCCTCGCCGCGGGTGACGATGCCGTGGCGATCAGCGTCAGGGTCGTTGGCGAAGGCGACGTCGAAGCGATCCTTGAGCACGATCAGCCCGGCCATCGCGTCCGGCGAGGAGCAATCCATGCGGATCTTGCCGTCGTGGTCGAGCGGCATGAACGAGAACGTCGGATCGACGCGGTCGTTGACGACCTCCAGGTCGAGCCCGTGGCGCTCGGCGATCGCCTGCCAGTAGGCAACGCTCGCGCCGCCCATCGGGTCGACCCCGAGTCGGATCCCGGCGCCGGCGATCGCCTCGAGGTCGACGACCGCCGCGAGGTCCCCGACGTAGGCCGAGCGGTAGTCGTGGCGGCGCGCGCGGGCGATCGCCTCGTCGTAGGCCAGGCGCTTGACGCCCCGCAGTCCTGCCCGGAGCAGCTCATTCGCGCTGTCCTGGATCTGGCGCGTGACGTCGGTGTCGGCCGGGCCACCGTGCGGTGGGTTGTACTTGAAGCCGCCGTCCTCGGGCGGGTTGTGCGACGGCGTGATCACGATCCCGTCCGCCCTCGCGCCGCCGCGCGCGTTGTGCGTCAGGATCGCATGGGAGATCGCGGGCGTCGGCGTGTAGCCGCCGTCGGAATCAACCGCGACGTCGACGCCGTGCTCGACCAGCACCTCGAGCGCGGTGCGGAAGGCCGGCTCCGAGAGCGCGTGCGTGTCGCGCCCGAGGAACAGCGGGCCTCCGATGCCCTCCGCCTCCCGGTAGCGCACGATCGCGTCGCTGATCGCCACGATGTGATCCTCGGTGAACGTCCCGAGAAGGGAGCTGCCCCGGTGACCCGATGTTCCGAAGGACACCGCCTGGGCCGGCTCAGACGGATCCGGATGCTCGTCGTAATAGGCGCCGACAAGTCGATCGACGTCGACCAGCATTTCCGCAGTCGGCCGTCGGCCGGGGGTGTCGATCGCTGCCCGAGGTTTGCTCACTTGCGTTCTCCCTCATGCGTCATCGTCGCGAACAGGTGCAAGGCATTACACCGCTCCCAGCAGAAGCGTGCCAGGACGTCGTGCCGGGTCTTGCTACGCCGCCCTGAGGCTGGGGTCGAGGTCCTTGGTCCGGATAGAACCGAGAGCGATCGCCGGCGTCTCGGGCTGCTCGGAGGCCGGGTGTGCCCAGATCCCAGTCGGAGCGGCCTGACGGGCCGGCAGTCAGTCGGCAACGTCACGCATCGCGAAGACCTGCTCGGCCCGGACGCGCACCAGCAGCTCACCATCAACGGCGTTGCGCCGCCCGAATTGCTCGGTCAGATGCTTGCCCATGTAGCGCGCGCCGATTCGCGTCGCGAACGGCAGCATCTCCTTGACGTCGGTGCTGATTGTCACCGGTCCGCTCACGGTGACGAACGAGTACGGCGGCTGCGCGTCATCGACAGATGCTCCCCCACCCGTTTCGCATCAGCGCCCGGCCCTTGATCTCGGTGGCCGCTGTGTTGAAGACGAAGTGATCGCTAGCCCACCTAGGGGTGGCAGGGTTGACGCCGTCTCCCGTCAACTCTGCCCGATACGGGACGGGTCGGAGTGGACTGGGGTTTCGCAGCCCCTGCGGTGGTCGCCGGGTAACTGGGCCGACTGACCAGGGCCAGCTCCCACTCGACCTCTCGGCCGCGGCTGGCGAGAGGGCGGAACCCGAGTCGCCGCGTGAGCGCGTGGGCGACCTGGTTCTCCCAGAGCGTCGTCGCCGTGAGGAGGATGAGGCCGTTTTGCGCGCGCGCGCCGAACGACGTGGATCGCCGCCACGGTGCCTATGTCCACGCCCTGCAACTCGTCGGCTACCTCAACGGATACCTCTGCAACCCCGCGGCGATGTAGTTCAGTTGGCTCGACATTGGTTCCCGTCCTTTAGTGGCCGACCCCGCCCCGACCGCGGCGCCCAGACGCCAGTTGCGTACGGGCCGCGCCGGCAGGGAATGCCTGCCCGATCGAGCCGAGCGCTGCTGCGAGCCCAAGGCTCATGCCACTGAAGGCCCAGGCTTCGGCCGCGATGCCGGCGCCCAGGGATCGTGCGCTGTCGCCGATCGTGACGACGAAGGCGCTGAACACCGCCAGCACGAGTAGGGTGCCGGATGCGGCCACGTACCGCGTTCGGGCCGCGTGAGACGCGGAGCGTCCGTCTGCCCGGACGCTGTCTGGCAACCGGTGGGCCTCCGCGGTGGTCATGGCTCGACTCCCGGCGCGCGCGCGAGTGCCTTGAAGTCGTCGGCGGTAAGGGTCTGACCGCCGATGCCCCACTCGCCGCTGGCGATCTCCTCGACGACGCACCAGGTGAGCTGGCGCATGCTCTCGCCCTCGATCGCGACCATCGCGTCCGTGATCCGTTCGACGATCTCCCGCTTCTGCTGGGCGGTGAAGACACCCTCGACGACCTTGATCTGGATGAACGGCATGCTGCCCTCCTGGTTGGAACGTGGTCGAGGCTCATCGTCCGTTCGATCGTTTCCTTGCACATCGGGCACACCCCTGGACATCCCCCCCCGAACATTGCGTCGCGATAGGCATTCCACATACCATCGGGGAGCTCATGGATCAGTCCGTTGTCGCTGGGCCGGCCATGCTGCTCGAGCGCGAGCACGAGGTCGAACGTGTCCGGGCGGCGCTCCGCGCTGTCGGGCGGCGCGACGGCGGAATCGTCGTGATCGAGGGCGCTGCCGGAATTGGCAAGTCGCGGCTGCTCGAGATGGCGGTTGCACGGGCCTCCGACCTAGGGTTCCGCGTGCTGAGCGCGCGAGCGACCGAGCTGGAGCAGGGGTTCCCATTCGGAGTCGTCCGCCAGCTGTTCGAGCGCCTGCTGACGGAGGCCGACAGTGCCGACCGCGACCGTTGGCGTTCGGGCGCTGCGGCGCTGGCAGCGGAGGTGGTCACCGGAGCGCCAACCATCGTGCCGACGGCGCCGTCGCCGGGCCCACTGGCAGGCGACCCCAGCTACGCGTGGCAGCACGGGTTGTACTGGCTCGCCTCGAACCTCTCAGCCGATTCGCCACTCGTGCTCGTGGTCGACGACTTCCAGTGGTGCGACGCCCCATCGGCGCGCGCGCTGGCGTTCATCGCCCGAAGGCTTGGTGGACAGCCCCTCGCTCTGATCCTCGCGACGCGGCCGTTGGATCCCGCGTTGACACCGGAGGTGGGCACGCTCCCGGCCGATCCCGCAGCGGAGTTGCTGAGACCGCCGCCGCTGACGCACGCAGCGGTCGCCCTGCTCGTCGCGGATCGTCTGCCCGCCGAGCCCGACCCGGCGTTCGTGCGCGCGTGCCTCGAGGTGACGGGCGGAAACCCGTTCCTCTGAGGGGAACTGCTGGACGAGGTGAGGGCTCGCGGCTTCGAGCCCACCGCCGCCGCCGCAACGGAGGTCGGCGCGCTTGTCCCTCGCGGCGTCGCCAACACCGTGCTGCTCCGCCTGGCAGGTCTCGCGCCGTCGACCGCCGCGCTGGCCCGCACACTCAGCGTGCTCGGCGAATGGCGCTCTGGTGACCGATGCCGCGCGTCTGTCCGAGCGCGAGCGGCTGCACTGCCCGCGTCGAAGATCCTGGATGCCCGCGGCGCGCCTCCGGGGCAGGTCGCGGCGCATGTCATGCACACCGAGCCGGGGGCCGACCTCGAGGCCGTGACCCTGCTGCGCGATGCCGCTCACGACGCGCTGGCCCTGGGCGACGCAGCCGGCGCGGCCACCCTGCTTGCCCGCGCCCTCGACGAGCCCCCCGCTCAGGATGACCGCACTGCGCTCGTGCTCGAGCTCGGCCTGGCGCGAGCTCGCGTCGGTGCGCCCGAGTCGATCGCCGCGCTGAGCGAGATCGTCGCTCAGGCGGACGACCACGCGGCGATCGTCGTCGCTGCGATCGAGCTCAGCGGCATGTTGTTCTTCTCCGGCCGCGCGGCCGAAGCAGCGGCGATCCTGCGCCGAGCTCAGGAGCGCCTCCCGTCAGGCGCAGAAGGCCGGGAGCAACTCGAGGTCGCGCTGCTCGGGGTCAGCTACACGTCGGCATCGGCCCGGCGCGAGGCGGACGCGACGATCGCGGCGCTGCGGGACCCGGGCGGGCCCGCGCGGGGCGTGCTGGAGGCCACGACGCTCGCCACCCTGGCGATGGACGAGCTGATGTATCTGCGTTCGGCGTCGAAGGCGATCGACTTTGCGCATCGCGCGCTCGCGGCCGGCCTCCCGCTCGAGCCGCACCGTGGCGAGGCCTGGGCGGTCGTGGCCCTGGCGGTGCTCGCGGCCACCGACCAGCTCGACGCGGCCCTGCGCGGCACCGACGAGATCCTTGCGCGGGCCCGCGAGCAGGGCGCGGCCGTGACCGTCGCGACGATCTTGGCCCTGCGAGCGTTCATCGACGTGCGGCGCGGCGACCTGACGAGCGCCCAGGCGGACGCCTACGCCGCGATCGAGCTCGGCCCCGACCTCCTCGGCGCCGAATTCGTCGTCCTCGCGGTGTCGGCGGCGGTACTCGCAGGACTCGAGCGCGACGAGACACCGGACTCGCTCCGCCGGCTCATCGATCGCACCGGCATTCGGTACGACACAGAGTTCTCGCCGAGCTCCCAGCTTCGCTACGCCTCCGGTGTACTGCGTGCGGCGGCCGGCAACCACGAAGCCGCAGTCGAGGAGCTGCGCAGCTGTGAGCTGGATCACCCGGCTCTGGGAGGCGAGAACCCGGCGGTCCTCGCATGGCGATCGGCCGCCTCACTCTCGCTGGCTGAGCTCGGCCGCTTTGAGGAAGCTCGCGCCCTGGCCGCCGACGAGGTGCGCCGTGCGCAGTCGTTCGGAGTACCGCGCGCGATCGGGATCGCTTTGCGCGCCGACGCGCTCATCGGTCCTTCCGCGGAGCGCGCAACGAGCCTCGAGGCAGCGCTCGAGGTGCTGGGATCCTCACCGGCACGTCTCGAGCACGCGCGAGTGCTCGTTGACCTGGGGGCAACGCTCCGCGCGACCCGACAGCGCTCGGCGGCCCGGGAGCCGCTTTCTGCAGGGCCTAGAGCCGGCCAGGCGATGCGGGGCCCGGAGCCTCGAGCGCCGGGCCCGTGCCGAGCTTGCGGCGATCGGAGTGCGACCCCGGACCACCGACCGCTCCGGCGCCGACTCGCTCACGCCCAGCGAGCGCCGCGTGGCGGAGCTAGAACTCGCCGCCGGCTGAGGCTCCTGGACACACCCCTCCCGGACGCCCCAGCCCGTCCACTACCGTGATCCCGCCGGCGAGCGTGGCAGCGCGGCCGAGCGGCTCGCCGGTGTGCGGCGGGCTCGAATCGGTACTCAACGCCTCAGGCCGCGCCCCGGGCGCCACGACCTGGCGCTGTCGCTTGTAGCCCGATGCAGAACTCTGGAGGAGAGTTGGCGATCAGACTGCCCTCAAGGTCTCAAACCGGCGGCGGGGTGCCGGAACGCCCAAAGGGGAGCCGAACGGGCGTCACGTCGGACGACTGGTGTTCGTTCGCAGCGACACTGGGTGCTGCGACGGGTGGGTAGGCGCTCCGGCGCTCGTCCGCCCGCGCGGTGCGGGCGGACGAGCCGTGGCGGTCATCTACTTGACGATGCGGATCGTGCGCTCCATCCCGAGCTGGGTGTGCTCGCGCCCGTCCTGGGTGTTCATGAAGCACGCGAGCACGTAGATCCCGGGCGGGGCCGTGAGCACCTGCTGCTGCAGCTGTCCGGGCGACAAACCATTGTCGAAGGTCAGGCCGCTCGTCGAGAGGTTTCCCGCCTGGTTGTCCTTGCCGGCCTTCAGCAGGCTGGTCACCTTCGCCGCCGTCTTGGCGTTCTTCACACCGGCCGCCACGATCATGTGCACGAGGAAGCCGCTGTTCTCAAAGCGCACCAGCTCGCCGTCGTGCAGCGTGCTCGGCCCGCGGAACCCGAACTCGATCGACTGCACTGTCGCCTGCGGCGACGGCAGCGAGGCCGGGTGAGCGGCCTGAGCGACCGTGAACAGCGTCTGCGGCGCCTTGCCGTTGCCGGTCAGGTCGAGCGCAACGTAGTTGCCTGGCTCAAGCAACGTTTGGTAGCTGCTGCTGGCACCCTTGTTGACCGACGTGCTGAACACCAGCGCGCCATAGGGGCCGAGGTAGTTGAAGTCCCCTCCGTGGCCCTTAACTGCGGCCTTCACCTGTGCAACCGAGACGCCTGGGTCCAACCGGATCAGCGCCGGGTTGCCCTGCGCCTCCTTCGTAACCGTCGAGACGACGTTCACCGCACCCGACTGCAAGGCGCCGCCGACCGTGATCGTCTTCCCGTTCGTCGCAAGCGTCAGCGTCGGCAGGCCCGACGCAGCCGAACTGGCAGCCGCGGTTAGACCGCCCGCGACGAGAACGCCGAGAAGAGTCGCCGTAGCGGCGAGCGAAACGATGCGCTTCATGAAGCACTCCCTTGGTGGTTGTCCTCGGCGCAACCGGGCCCGGCCCCGTGGCCCCGATAACGCCGCAACGTAAACGATCTGGCGCCGCGCCGCCGGCTACTTCGATCACGCCATGCGTGCTCGAATCGAACCGTGAGGAGAATCCGGGCGGGGCAACGCACTCCCGGACGAGACGCAACACCGCCAGGCAAAGCGTTTCAGACTGCTGCAATCGGTGCGGCAGAAACGTGCCAGCCCGGTCTCCGGGGCCTCACCAGAGTGCTGCAAGGAAGCTCAACACGCCCCCGCGCCCCGATCTGTTCCCCTTTGATCGAGAAGGGAGCAGCTGGCGCACGCTTCCGCTCCTGAGGAGAAGCAGCCACCTGCTCGCGAGCGGCAGCCAGACTGCCGCTCAGCCCGCAAATGCACGAGCAGGCGCCTCTTCGTGCTAGCCGGCTCGGCGCGTTCCAGCAAACGCCAGCGAACGACCGGGAGATCACCGACCGCTTGCTGACGATCGAGTCCCGTGCGTCCAGCTAACGATCCGCACAACCGCCCGCCGCGCTCGCCTTCGCCCAAACGCGTGCGTCGAGTTGCCGCGGTCCGCACGATCGCTTCCATAGCCGAGCGCCGCTCCGGCGCACGAGCGCTTCGGCGACGAAGCGATTCGT
>JADGPN010000356.1 GCA_017882465.1 Solirubrobacteraceae bacterium | reverse complement strand
CGAGCAGCGCCTCGACCGACATCGCCGCCGTGATGTCGGCGGCGCGCAGCAGCATGCCGAGATCCTCGAGCGCGAGTACCAGCATCCCGAGCATCCCGTCGGTGCCGTTGATCAGGGCCAGGCCCTCCTTCACGGTCAGCGTCAGCGGCTCGATCCCGGCCGCCGCCAGGGCTTGCGCCGCGGGCCGGACGGCGCCGGTGCGATCCTCGACCTCGCCCTCACCGATCAGAGCCAGCGCGCAATGGGCCAACGGCGCGAGGTCGCCGCTGGCGCCGAGGGATCCGTACTCGGGCACCACCGGCGTCAGCCCGGCGTTGAGCAGGCCGAGGATCGCCTCCGCCACCACCGGGCGCGCCCCGGAGCAGCCCATCGCCAGCGTCCGGGCCCGCAGCAGCATCATCGCGCGGACGACCTCGCGCTCGATCGGCGGGCCCATGCCCGCGGCATGGGAGCGCACCAGCGCGCGCTGGAGCTCCGCGCGCCGGGCCGCCGGGATCCGCACCCTGGCCAGCGACCCGAAGCCGGTCGAGATCCCGTACACGGGCTCCTCGGACTCGGCGATCGAGGCCACGACCGCCGCGCTGCGCTCCATCGCCTCGCGGGCGCCGGGGCCGAGCGCCACCGGCGCATCCCGGCGCGCGACCGCGATCACATCACCCGCCTCAACGCCGCCGGACGTCAGCTCCAGCGGCGTGATCTCGGCGGCGTCGGAGGCCGGAATCTGCATCAGTTGCCGGGACGATAGACCTGCGCGGGCGATTTCTCCTCGCCGCCCGAGGCTCGCCGCCCGAGGCCGATAGTCTGGTCCCGTACTGTCCCGACCTCTGGAGTCACACATGCTGTTCGGCCAGGACCACGTCAAGCGTTACGTAGCGACCGACGGTGAGGAGGGCCACGAGTGGAACGGCACCACCGTCCTGATCCTCACCACCACCGGCCGGCGATCCGGCGATCAGCGCAGCACGCCCCTCATCTACGGGCAGCACGACGACGATTACCTGGTGGTCGCCTCCAAGGGCGGCGCGCCCGAGCACCCGGCCTGGTACCTGAATCTGGCCGAGCACCCCGACGTTCACGTCCAGGTCCTGGGCGATCGCTTCGCGGCCCGGGCGCGGACGGCGACCGCGGAGGAGAAACCGGAGCTGTGGCAGGAGATGACGGCCCGGTGGCCGGCCTATGACGAGTACCAGCACAAGACCAGCCGGGACATCCCGGTGGTGGTGCTGGAGCGCGTTCAGGCCCCATAGCGGACACCGCGGCACCATCCGATGAGCGACTGGTCCGCGCGCAGCCTGCACTTTGTCGGGATCGGCGGCGCGGGGATGAGCGGGCTGGCGATCATCGCCCGGGCGCTCGGCGCCCACGTGACCGGTTCTGACCGCTCCGAGTCCGCCTACACCGCGCGGCTGCGCGAGCACGGGATCACGCCGGTGATCGGGCACGCGGCGGCCAATGTGCCCGCCGCGGCGGAGGTCGTCTACTCGACCGCGATCCCGCCCGAGAACCCGGAGCGGATGGCCGCGGCCGGCCGCGAGCTCCATCGTGCGGACCTGATGGCCGAGATCGCCCGGCTCAGGCGCTGCATCGCGGTCACGGGCACGCACGGCAAGACCACCACCGCCAGCATGGCCGTCGAGGCCCTGGCCGGGGCCGGCCTCGATCCGTCCTACCTGGTCGGCGGCGAGCTGCGCAGCACGAGTTCCAACGCCGGCTGGGGTGCCGGCGAGTGGCTCGTCGTCGAGGCCGACGAATCGGACCGGTCGCTGCTGAAGCTCGATCCCGAGATCGCGGTGCTCACCAATGCCGAGCTCGACCATCACTCAACCTACGCCTCGCTGCTCGATCTCGAGGCGACATTCCGGACGTTCATGACCGGAGCGGGACACGCGATCGTGTGGGATCGGCCCGAGCTCCGTGCGCTGTGTCCCGCGGACGCGATCGCCTATGACGTGCCGGAGCCCGCCCTCCACACCGGGGGGTCCCGGTTCACCTGGCGGGGAATCGACGTCGCGCTCTCGGTCCCGGGTGCGCACAACGCGGTCAACGCCGCCGGCGCGCTCGAGGCCACCCGGCTGGCCGGCGCCGATCCGGCCCGGGCAGCCGCGGCGCTGGCCGGTTTCGCCGGGGCGAGGCGGAGGTTCGAGCGCCTGGGGCTGACCGAGCGCGGAGCGGCCGTGTACGACGACTACGCCCACCACCCGACCGAGGTCGCGGCCACGATCGCCGCCGCCAGGACGCTCGAGCCCGCGCGCCTGATCGCCGTCTTCCAGCCGCATCTGTTCTCGCGTACGCGCGCCCTGGGGCGTGAGTTCGGCGCTGCGCTGGCCGCGGCGGACATCGTCGCCGTGCTCGACGTGTACCCGGCCCGGGAGCGGGCCCAGGACTTCCCGGGCGTGGACGGCCGGCTGGTCGCCGCAGCGGCAGCCGACGCCGGCGAGGGACGCCAGGTCGCCTGGCTTCCCGGTTTCGCGCTGGCCGAGCGCTTCCTCTCGGCGATGCTCCGGGCGGGGGACCTGTGCCTGGTGATGGGGGCGGGCAACGTGGACACGCTCGGCCGCTCACTGGTGGCGCCCGGCTGATTCGGGCCGCGGGCGCCGCTGGGCACCGCTGATTCCAGCTGGGCGCCGCTGACCCCGCCTGGGCGCCGCTGATTCCAGCCTGGGCCGCCCGGAACACGCCGGGGCGGTGACTACCCTGCCATCCATGCCCCAGCCCCCGCCGGGCGTCCAGAGCGATTACCCGCTCTCACGCCTCACCACCGTGCGCACGGGGGGTCCCGCGGAGTATTTCGCCCGCGCCGGTACGATCGCGGCGCTCGAGCGCCTGGTCGCGTGGGCGGCCGCGGAGGAGCTCGAGGTAGGGGTCGTCGGCTCGGGGTCGAACCTCCTGGTGGCGGACCAGGGTGTCCGTGGATTAGTCGTGAAACTGGACAAGGACCTGAGCAAGATCGAATTCGACGGCCCGCGCATCCACTGCGGCGGTGGTGCGCGCCTGCCGGCGGTCTCCGCCAAGGCCGCCCAGGCGGGGCTCGCCGGGATCGAGTTCGGCGTCAACATCCCGGGCACCGTGGGCGGTGCGGTGAGGATGAACGCCAACGCCTACGGCGGAGAGCTGGCCCGAGTGCTCGAGTGGGTGGACATCGTCAGCCCTGGCGGATCCGACCGGCGGGTGCCCGATCAGCTGGGCTTCGCCTACCGGCGCTCGGACCTGGGTCCGCACGAGATCGTCGCCCGGGCATCGTTCGCGCTCACCCCGGCCCCGCCTGAGGAGGTCAAGGCCACGCTGGCGGACATGCGTGCCCGGCGCAAGGCCGCGCAGCCGTCGGGGATCAAGACCTTCGGCTCGACGTTCAAGAACCCCGACCACCCCCGGGCTGGGGGGAAGACCGCCGGCCAGCTGCTCGACGCCGCCGGCTGCCGCGGGCTGCGCATCGGCGGCGCGAGCTTCTCGGCCAAGCACGCGAACTTCGTCGAGAACCACGGCGAGGCCACGACGGCCGACGTGATCGCGCTGATGGCAGAGGGTCGCCGGCAGGTGAGAGAGCGCTTCGGGGTCGAGCTCGAGGCCGAGGTCCAGACGCTCGGGCCGATCGGGGCCGAGCAGCTGGAATCGGCGTTCGGCCCGCATGCGGGGACCGCGGAGGGATCGGTACCGGCATGATCGATGCCGTCCTCGAGCGCCTCCAGCGCGGTCCGCGCTCGCGGTCCCGCACCCGCTCGCCCCGGTCGCCGCTTCTGGCCCGCCCCGGCCGCCGGCGCCGGCCGCGGCCGCGGGTCCTGCTCGCGCTCGCGGGTCTGCTGCTGCTGCTGGCCGGCGCCTGGATGTGGCTGCGCGACTCCTCGCTGGTGGCGGTCAACCGGGTCATGGTCACCGGCGCAAGCGGAGCGGACGCGGGCCAGATCCGCTCGGCGCTGATCGTCGCCGGGCGCAACATGACGACCCTCGACGTGCACATGGATCAGCTGCAGTCGGCGGTGGCGCCGTTCCCGGTGGTAAAGGCGCTGCGGGTCAGCACCCAGTTCCCGCACGGAATGAGGATCCGCGTGATCGAGCAGATCCCGGTCGCGGCGGTGGTCGTCGCCGGGCGCACGATCGCCGTCGCCGGAGACGGCACGCTGCTGCACGACGCGGTCGTCCCCCAGAACCTCCCCACGATCCCGCTGAGCGTGCCGCCGGGCGGGACTCACCTCACCGACCCGCGCGCGATGGCGGCGGTGGCGCTGCTGGCGGTGGCTCCTGACCAGCTGCTGACCCACGTGAGCCAGGTCCAGAGCACCTCGGCCCACGGGCTGGTGGCTTCGCTTCGGAACGGGCCCAGCATCTACTTCGGCGACTCCGGCCGCCCGCACGCCAAGTGGGCCGCCGTGACCGCCGTGCTGGCCAACCCGGGCTCGGCGGGCGCGGCGTACATCGACGTCAACGATCCCGAGCGGCCCGCGGCCGGGTCGTCGGCGCCCGCGTCCACGGCCGGCGGCGCGGCCGGGTCGACCGCGACCGCGTCCGCAGGCGCCGGCTCGGCATCGAGCGCCCCCGTGAGCGGTACGTCCAGCGGGTCCGCCGGCGGCGCATCGGTGACCCCCGCAGGGGGCTGAACCTCAAGTAGAGCTTGACCCTCATTTGGGGCCAAGTCTCGGAACTCCATCGAGACTTCGCCGATCTGCAACGATCG